>JAHQWW010000093.1 GCA_029856365.1 Candidatus Hodarchaeota archaeon | reverse complement strand
TTAGATAAATAACAGCTATTTATTAATTCAAAGTGATTTAAAATGGTCGAAAAAGTTATTCAAAGCAAATCAAAGTTACAAATTGGAGATGAAGCACCAGATTTTGCGCTTCCTGCTCAGGATGGAAAAAAAATACGTCTTTCAGATTATAAAGGAAAGAAAAATGTAATGCTTGCGTTCTATCCTCAGGACTTCACACCAGTATGCTCTCATCAACTTCCCTCTTATAATAAACAAATTGATAAATTTGAAAATCTCAATACACAAGTTTTAGCAATTGGAGTTGCATCAATTCCAGTCCATATTGCATGGATAGATAGTCTTGGAGGTTTGGATTATCCTCTCCTTGCTGATTGGGTTCCTTACGCCGAGGTGAGTAAGAAATACGACGCTTTTATCCCCAGTTTGGGATTTGGAAAACGAGCTATCTTCATTATTGACAAAAAAGGAATTATTCGTTATATTGATATTCCCCACGAACTAAATGAAGGTCCTCCAGACGATGATAAGATTTTCAAGAGTCTTGAAAAGCTACAGAATTGATCTTTCCTCATCTCAAACTTTCAAAGAGAGGATTTTTAGTCAGAGCTTATAATCAATTTCGCTATTCTTTCTCCAAAATCTTCTCCTTTTTTCAGATCTAATTCAGACGGCCCACCAATAAAGTCGAAGGCTTCCAAGATGTCCCATTTTAGCTTTTCAGCAATTTTTTCATAATCTCTCTTTGCCCCATCATTCCATCCATAAGAACCAAAAAAGGCTGTTTTCTTGTTATGAATCCTTTTTCGTAAAGCCATATCCAGAATATATGCAATCGGGGGAAAAATATTTACTTCATATGTCGGAGCTCCAATGATGACTCCTTTATATTTCCACAGATAAGGTAAAATGAAAGAAACATGTGTTCGTGCAGCATCAAAAATCTTGAGTGGGATTCCTGTTTTTCCTATTCCTTGAGCAATAGCATTCATCATTTTATTTGTATTACCATACATTGAGGCATAAACGAGTGTGATCCCAGTTTCACCTCCAGAAGGGTCATCTGCATATTCAGCCCATCGTTTATAGAGTTCTACAATGTGTTCTGGGTTTTTTCTCCATACTAGACCATGACTTGGTGCGATCATTGAGATTTCTAATCCCTCTAATGAATTAATGGCCTTTATTACAAATCTGGAAAATTTAGCCACTATATTGGTGTAATAACGTAAGGCTTCTTCTTCATAGAAGTGTTGATCAATGCCTTTATCATCGTCAAATATTTTTCCACTTAATGCCCCATAACTTCCAAATGCATCACAAGAGAATAATATCTGAGATTTTTTCTCATATGTAACCATCGTTTCTGGCCAATGCACAAATGGTGCTTCATAAAACACCAATTGATGATTTCCTAGAGAGATCTCGTCTCCATTAGTGACTACCTTCCATTTGATATTTTTTGCGTCTTCCAGTTGATAGAAATCAGCAATCATGTTTTTAGCTTTTTCGGTTCCAATAAATGTGGCACTGGGCGCTAATTTAGATATTATTTTGATTAATCCTGTATGATCAGGTTCAACATGATTGATAACAATGTAGTCTATATTAGAAGGTTCTACTACTTCTTCAACCTGACTTAAGTAATCATCCACTTTAATTCCTTTAGCCAAATCTATAAGTGTAATCTTTTCTCCTTTAATAATATAGCTATTATACGAGACTCCAACATCATTTATTGGCCAGAGGCCTTCAAAAAGATCAGTTGTTCGATCATTAACTCCAATCCAAAAAATTGTCTCCGTTAACTTAATTGCTGGCAAATACTATACACTCCATTTTATATAAAAAGGGATATAATTTTAGATATAACATTGATTAGATGAATAATATCTTCTGAAATCATGGGGTTCCAAGCTAAGGAATCTTTATCAAGTAATTTCTTAGGTAGTTTCTTTTTCTGACAATGTCCTTATATCTAAATCCTCGTTGAATATTAGTTTCATTTATTTTGTGTAATGATATTCTTAATATCCTAGCGTTTCAAAGGATCTATAGTGATAAGAATAACATTTTAATATCCCTTTTTTATTCTACTAGGAAGCTTTAGACAACATCAAAGAAGCTATTGAACTTTGTATTGAAGATCTAGAAAGTCAGGGAGTACCTATTCCAGAATCTAACCACTCCTTTGTAGGTAGTATGGTAATTCTTCATGAATCCTAAGCTTCCCGTTATTTCGGGAAAGAAAGCCATTAAGGCGTTTGTAAAGCTAGGATAGCTTTCTGTTAGACAACGAGGGAGCCATATCAGATTAAGACATCCTACAGACTCATCGAGAAGACCTCTTATTGTTCCTTTGCAGAATGAACTTAAACCAGGACTCTTGAGGCGATTGATATCCGATTCTAATCTGACTCCAGATAAATTCCTTAAATTAATTGATTAATATGTGGTTTTTTGATCAATATATGTCCTTCTGGTATCGAGAAATTAAACAACCTTAGCTTCTTTTTTTCCTTTTATACCATAGGGAGAGAATAGTAAATAAGGTGAGAGATGTGAGAAGCTCCACATTGGGAGTTGTCTGAGTTGTTGTGGAAGTAATTGTGGTGGTAGGTGATCGTTGTCCATTTTTCGAGTACCGACCAGTGAGTACTGCTTTGTTAATAATATGTCCTTCCATTGCTTCCATTAAATTATCCACATGAGTACTTGAAATGCTTAATTCTATATCTAGTGCATACAACTTGAAGAAATATTCATGGTCTCTGCCTTTAGGGGGACATGGTCCTCCGTAATCGGTCTTGTCCCAGCTATTAAGACCTTGAATCGCGTTTTTAGGAACAGAATTCTCTTCAATAACTGTAATTGAGGGTGTAATATTCCATAACAACCAATGAACCCACGTGTAACCTGCGACTGCTATGGCATCAGGATCATCCAGAATTAATGCTAATGATTGTGTTTCAGCAGGAACTCCGCTCATTTCTAATTCAGGATTGATATTTAATCCCATGCAGGTATACCTATTTGGGATATATGACCCGTTGGTAAAATTTGGACTCATAAGGTTAAAAGAGTTGGTAGATTCCCCCGTGGGGTTTGAAACTGTTGTTACAACAATCCTTGATCCAAGAATTAGAATTAGATTTGTTATGATACTTCCTAGTAGTAAGATCCTCTTTCTCATAAGTATAACACCTGTGAAAATCTTTATTATCAAGCTAGTTCCAATAGGAGAACAATCATGGTGATAAAAAATGCCAACTGCGTATATTTCTGATAACGAATCGATATTTTTGTTAAAATTTTAACTGCAGTTTAAAATAAATTTTGGTTTATGCAACTAAAACTCGAGTAAAGCCCAATCTGTGGGGAGAGGATTAGTAGCTCGAACAATGATGTAGTTGTTAGAACATCTTTTACGAGATTTTTCGGACTTCAAAATGACTTCATAATTTTTGACAATTTTGTGTAACATGCAATTATAGCACCAAGGAGAAATTAAGAAGAAATTTTCATTTATAAAATAAAAAAGGGATAAATGAGTTTTGTGTGATGTTTAAGTGTATTAAGATAATCTGATCAGAAATTCTCTGATTGAAAATCACCTGATACTGGATTCCCTGTATTGTATCTTATTGATTTTTCACCTACTTCAGTAAACCATGACCAGATCGTTACAAAAGATTTTTTTGGATCCGTTGCCATTTTATTTGAACATACTCCTATTTCGGTATCTGATAAAAATTTTCGTACTTCTTTTTCCCCTATTGTTCTTTTCTTATCTTTAAACCATAATTCAGCATTATTAAGCCGCTTATGGGTGTTATACATCTCAGATTGTTTATCATAATATCTCTTCATTACTTTGGATTGAAAATGATTAGTGATCACTCCCAATCCACTCTTAGGATAAGAAACAATAACCTCTTGCTCTGAGATCTCAACAATAGCTATCTTTCCCCTTTTATCACATAATAAAAAATTTTTTGCCCATAAATGGGGGATTTCCTCCAATAGATTAACAGCTTTTTCTACAGTTTTACATCTTTCAAGTACTACTCTTACTGGTATGTGATCCCATAAACCTAATTTGTTTGTGTATTTTCCTGGAACTCCAGTAACAGCAATTGCTAATCCAGCTTCATTAATTCCATCTTCTCGCCCAATCAACAAACTAGAAAACCCAATATGTGATAATTTTGCCTTTGGATATGTTTTATATAAGCTGAAAGTTTCATTTGGAGAACTATCATAATTTCTACAAAATAAATGTCTCCCTTCAGAAGTATGTTCTCCATTGATCGCCAGAACTGTGCAACCTGCGCTCCTATATACTGTAAGCGCATAGCTAAGTATCGTTTCCAATTCAAAGTTCCCAGCTTCCACGAAACCGTTTATTTCTTCAATTATTTCTGGAATGAGATCTTGAACTGCTTCTTTTACCCTTAACGCAAAAGAGATTGATTTCTCTCTTGGTTTATAGAATTCAACCCCTGCTTCTCGCATTACTCTCCCTGTTTGTTGACCAATCTCATAAGGAGAGCCTTTTAAAGTAACGATTTCCACCATTGAAGATCATTCTATAGACTTTTAAAGATAAAAAATTGAAGAAATCGTTATTCATAAGGTTTTCTATAATGTAATAACAGTTTTTTAATTTTCAAAGAAGTTAAATTATAAAAATTAAATTTAGTCTATCATCGAAAACGATATAATCAATGATTTTTGTGTGTTTTTTATAATAAGCATTTAAAATAAGAATAATACTATTCCCAATCAATATTTTTTCGGAGGAAGTCGTTGATTTCATATATTCTTTAATTAAAAGTTAATTAATAAGATGTCAGTGAACGTTGGTTATGTGAATGAAGCCATTTATGTTACTATATATGTTGTCGTTAAACCAGAGTTAAAGAACAGTTCTAAAGAAAAGTTGATTATTGCACATCTGTTATATAACCTCCTAGCATCTCAAGAGTCTAAATTAAATGAACAACTAATTAAATATCATTTTAATAACAAAAGAATACGAGTTGTCCAATCATGGATGCGAGCATTCGGTTTCCTCCAACTAGATGACAATCTTATTGATCTATTGGTTAATGGTGCTTTTCCAAAATCCCAAAGCCCAGTACTAGTTTGGTTGTCCCAAAACCATTCAAGAAACTTTTTAACATAAGATTTCCAGCTAGGATATGGTTTTAAAACTTCAAGGGACCTCAACCACCTTGTGAACGCATTAGATCCTATTAAACCAACTGGAGAAGATTTCAGATTTACATTTAGGTAACCAATTCCTAGATTCCATACAGTTCCGAAAAAAACCTTTTCTAATTTAGGATTTAGCCTATGAATTTGAGAACCGATTAGCTTTACAGTGTAAACATCATTTATTGTGAGCTCTTTCCCTTCCCTTATTCTTTTTTTAAATCGGGTCGAAAGTTCGTCATAGTTGATTTCTAGTATTTCTAGAAATGCAGAAATCTGATTTTGTGCCTTATATGAATTACTAGGGAAGGATCTTTTTATAATTTTTGACCATAGATCAAAATAATCATTAAGAATGGAATGATTTGGATTAATTTCGGTCAATGAAGCTGCAACTATCTTATTGATATGACTATCCCAAACATTTTGACCTAAACTTTTGGGTACCACATCTCGAGGTTTTATTGAATTGTTTAGGATTCCAACAATATAGTTGGTAACATTTTGAATAACAGGATGAGTATCATCAAGACCAAGATAAATGGCTCTACTAACCCCCACTTCGGTGGTAGGAACTTTTTGTTTAAAGGTAGTATCTTCAGTGTGAAATCTTCCCCAGCTCCCATCCTTCCATTGGTCATTTTTAAGTAACCGCACCCATTTATTTTCATCTAGTCTTGATTTTGCTTCAATTAGTTCAGCGTTGTTTCTATTCTTTCTTAATATATCACGCAATAATCTAACTTGAACTGTAGGATCAGGACTGTCTTCAAGTATTCTATCTGCGATATTTTGAATTTCTCTGTTTTCTTTCGACATAATTCCATCTCCAGACTAGAATATGACTAAATACTAGATATTAATAGAATTCTAAAAATGAGTAATAAATAGAAATAAAATTGTTCTTATATTTTTTCGGAACAAGTCGTTGGTTATAATAAGATTAGTATGTAGAACGGTATATACAAAGACTTAACTATTCTTCTGAAGCTAATTGTTTCCAGTACTGATCTTAAAGGCATCGGAAGACATCACACCTGTTTCCTTGAACTCCGATAGATCTACCTCCTCAAACTGATAGTCCCAATTTGAGGATATCAGCGTTTGGTGAATTGCTACTAATATTTCCTTTTCTGGTCTAACATCTGGCCTCAACAGAAGATGTATTGCGTACCCCTCTGGTTTCACAACTCGTTCCACTTCATTAAGCGCTTCTTCCAAATCACACATGCCAATTACATTAGAAGAAATTAAGACCTCAAAACTGTTTTGAGGCAAAGGAATGGCCTGTAAAACGCTCCATAATACCAATGGCTTAATCAGTATTGAATAGTTATTGGAATCCTGGTGAAATCATCTTAGTTGGGTCTAAAGCCTTGTCTATTTCCGCTTCATTTTTCATTATACCTTTTTCAAGTATAACGTCCTTCAAAGTTTTTCCAGTCTTATAAGCTTCATGTGCTACTTCAGCTGCCGACTCATAACCGATGATTGGACTTAATCTTGTTACCAGCATGAGATTCTTTTTTAAATCCTCCCAAATTTTCTCTTTATTTGGTTTGAGGCCTCTAATACAACGATTAGTAAAATTCATAGAAACGTCTGCGAGTAATTGTACTGATTGTAATAGATTATAAATCATCACAGGTTTAAATACATTAAGTTCAAAGTTACCTTGTGAACCCGCAAAGCCTATTGTTACATCATTACCTAAAACTTGAGTCACAACTTGAATAATTGATTCTGGTTGAGTTGGATTAACTTTTCCTGGCATTATTGAAGATCCAGGCTCGTTTACAGGAAGAAAAAGCTCACCAAGACCAGTTCTCGGTCCAGATGCAAGCCACCTAATATCATTAGCTATCTTCATTAAGCTGACTGCCAAAACTTTAAGTGCCCCACTAGTTTCAACAATTGCATCGTGAGCTGCGATACCTTCGAATTTATTTCTTCCTGTTCTAAAAGGAAAATCTGTAATCTCTGCAATACGTTTTGCAACTCGCTCCGCGAATTCAGGATGTGAATTCAACCCTGTTCCCACTGCAGTACCTCCTAATGCTAGTTCATATAGGTGAGGCAATGCATTTCTAATACGAGTAATGTTGTTTTCGATTTGAGTAACATATCCTGAAAATTCCTGGCCTAGTGTTATTGGTGTCGCATCCATTAAATGTGTTCTACCAGTTTTTATGATATCTTTGAATTCTATTTCTTTTTCTCCTAATATGGTCTTCAGATAAGTTAAAGATGGTAATAATTTTTTATTTATCTGTTCAACAGCAGATATATGCATAGCTGTCGGAATAACATCGTTTGAAGACTGTGATAAGTTGACATGGTCATTAGGATGGATAGGATATTTGGAACCTATTTTACCCCCAAAAAGCTCGATTGCTCTGTTACTAATTACCTCATTCGCGTTCATGTTTGTTTGAGTGCCTGAACCAGTCTGCCAGATTACAAGTGGGAACTCTTCGTCTAATTTTCCATCAATGACGTCTTGAGCAGCTTGAACTATCAGAACCGCCTTTTCTAGCGATAATAAATCTAGATCTCTGTTAACCTCAGCACATGCTTTTTTGATAATGCCTAGAGCTCGGATGAATTCAGCAGGAAACCTAATATTCCCTAATGAATCAAATGGAAAATTGTCTAAAGACCGTTGTGTTTGAGCTCCCCAGTATCTACCAATTGGAACTTTCACTTTACCTAAGCTGTCAACTTCAATTCGAAATTCAACCATCTAATACAACTTCTACTTTAATAAAATTTATTTGAATCTGATATTTTGATAGTTCTTTGAAATTTATCTGATTAAGCATGTAGTAGAATTTAAGCATATCTAAGAGGAATGACCTTAGACTTCTATTACTTCAGATGTTATTTCAGCTAGCGAAGAAAACCCAGTCATCTTCATCGCTTTTTTTAGTGTTTCTCGAAGATAATCCATCTGTAATCGAACACCTACACTTCCACCACCTATTGCTGCTCTTACGATATCTCTTCCAATCAAAACCGCATCAGCACCTAGAGCTAACATCTTTAAAACATCATAACCTGTTCTTATACCACCATCAGCAACAATCATAACGTTTTTATCTTTCAATGCCTCTACAATTTCAGGAAGTACATCAGCAGTTCCAGGTGTATGATCAAGTACTCGTCCACCGTGATTTGAGACAACAATAGCTAAAGCTCCAGCATTAACTGCTTCTAAAGCATCTTCAGCACACATAATACCCTTTACTATTACTGGAAGAGCTGTAGAATTAACCAATTCGCGAATGTCATCAGATGTTTTCTTAAATACTGGTTTATTATGCTTAGTCATCATATATGAACCACAACCATCAGTATCCACCCCTACTGCAGTTACACCATATTCTTCAGCTTTTTTAAAGAACTCAATGATAACATTCTGTTCTCTTGGTTTCACAATTTTTACACCACCAGCTTTTGCCTCCTTAATCGCGTCAAGGCCATAAGAATTTTCTAATGAATACGTATAGGTGTCTCCTCTCCAAGCAATGGTTCCAGCTTCTATACATCCACATACTGTTGCTTGACAAAATTCTCTTTCTGCAATTACATTCTCGCCTCCAAATGAATTAACACCTGTGACAGAAGCGCCCATAATCGGCATTGATAGGTCTTTACCGAAAAAATGAAACGTAGTGTCTGGTTCAAAGTGTGTTTCAACCAATTTCATCTTTAATTTTATTTTTCTTAACGCTAACCAGTTGTTATGGAACGAGGCTCCGCTTCCAATGCCCCCAAAGCCTAATGGTCTACCATAGTGCTGACCTTGACAAAATCTTGTTGGATTCCCATCACAGTCTTTGTAAACCATACAAACTCCTTTCAGCTTTTCCTTCGCTTTATTTCGAACTTCTTCTAATGTCATGACTACCGAGGACATTATTATCACCCTTATAGCGATAAAATCGATGATTTGATCTAAAATTTAATATTTAATGTTTTTAGCTTTTACAGGAAAAATTTCAGTTTAAGTATACTGTAAAACTAAAAGAAATTTCCTTGACTTAATTTCAACACGGTTTTTTTATCTTTATAGCTGAGAATTTCAGAATCATAGATTAATCTGTGGTTATAGAATCAGTAAAAATACGTTTTTTACAATTACAATTATAGATCTAATAGTGAAATTAATAGATTGTTTCCTCTAAATCTGCTAGTTCAACCGTACCACTTAAAGTTTTATACGTCCAAGCTGTGTATGCTAAAACTAAGGGTAAAGCTATTAGCGCGACCCCTAGGATTGTAGATAAAGTTAATTCACCTGATGAGGCATTATAAACTGTAAGATTTCTTGAGGAATTATTTGAAGCATATACTAAATTTGGGAAAATAGCTAGACCTGCACCCAATATATTTAATGCAATAGATATTGCTGATGTTATGAAGGAGAAAACAGGACTTTTTTCTTTTATTATGAGCCAAATTGAAAGAAGAATTGTTAGAAAACCAACAATTGGTACAACAATCAAAAGAGGTGCATCAATAAAGTTCATATGAAGATGAGGATGCATAAAGGCGCTAATGATCAGGGTAATAGTATTAATGATAAAATAACCTATTAATCCTATTTTAGCCCATTTTGCGATCTTTTCCGTGAGTTCACTTGTGGTTCGAACTCGTAAATAAATTGCACCGTGACTTATCATCATTACTAAAGACATCACACCAATAAGAAGACTGTAAGGATTAATTAGAGTTAATATTGTCCCTGAAAAATTGTTAGTCTCATCAAGGGGAATCCCTTGGATTAAATTCCCTATTAATATCCCAAAAAAAACAGCAGGAATCAAACTACCTAAAATAAAACCTATATCAGTTAGTTTTTCCCACAGGGGAGAATCAAACTCATTTTTAAGTTCAATAGATACTGCTCTTAAAATTAAACCAAAAGCAACAATAACTAAAGGTAAATAAAAAGTACTAAACACCGTAGCGTAGACTTCTGGAAACGCGGCAAATAAAACACCACCTGCTGCAAGTAACCAGACTTCATTGCCATCCCAAAAAGGTGCAATAGTTCTGATGATAGTTCTTCTCTCTCGGTTACCTTTTGTTAGAAAAAACCAAAATCCAACGCCTAAATCAAATCCATCTAGAATAACATAAATTATTATGATAAAAACTAGAAGGAAAAACCAAAGTTCTTGCAAAAAACTCAAAATTCAGCCTCCATCGGTTCAGGACCCTTTCTAACGACTCGAACTGTAGCTAATACCCATATTGTGAACAGAAGTAAAAAAGTACAACAGAATATTATTATTGAAACTAAAAACTGTTCAGGGGGAACCGAGACAGAAACAGCATCTGCGGTTTTGAGAATATCCTGAACAATCCATGGTTGACGGCCCACCTCAGTAGTAATCCAACCTAACTCATTGGCTAAAATCGGAAGAGGGATCGAAAGCATTCCAACTCGCAAGTACCATTTTTGGAGTATCCAAGTCTGGTTAAAGAGTTTCTTTTTCCAGATCAGAAAGATACCAATTAATGTATAAAGAATGAAAAAACCTCCAAGCAGAACCATTGCATGAAACGAATAGAAGGTCATTAATATTGATGGCCGGTTTTCTGGTAAGAATTGATCTAAACCAGTAATAGAAGCGTTCAGGTCTCCATGAGTTAGGAAACTCAATAAATAGGGAATACCCAGTTGAAAATAAACACCAGAGTCATCTAATATTGCGAAAATAAGTAATGGTACACCATTTTCTGTTACAAAAAGCCCTTCTTGAGCTGCGAACTTTGCAGGCTGATATAAAGCTACAGTAACAGATTGCCAATGACCAAGAAAAACCTGTAAAATGGAAACAACCACTCCAACGATTAATGCAAACTTTAAGGAATATTCTGCGTAATCAACATGTTTTTTCTTTAGAATATAATAGGAACTAATCCCAATTATAAAGAAAGCACTTGTAATTAGACAGGCATTCAAAGTATGCCAAAAACGGGGAAACATGGATGGAGTAAAGATAGAGGCCCATAAATCTGTTAAAATAAGCTTGTCACCAGCTAATTCATAACCTCCAGGAGTATGCATCCAAGAATTTGCGACTAGAATCCAAAATGCTGAAAGTGTTGCACCAATAGCTATAAGAATCGAAGAAATCCAAATTATTTTATCAGAGACTCGATTAATTTTCCAGCCCGATAACATAACACCTAAAAAAACTGATTCGAGGAAAAAAGCGAAGAATATTTCCAATGCCAGAGGAGCTGCAAAAATATCGCCAACAAAACGTGAAAATTCACTCCAATTTGTTCCAAATTGAAACTCCATGAAAATTCCAGTCGGAATTCCGATCGCTACAGTTAATGCAAATATTTTAACCCAAAACCAAGAGAGATTTTTATAAAAAACGTCTTTAGTTCTCATATACTTTGTCAATAACCAAACAATGAACCACGACAGCCCAATAGATAGAGGAGGAAATATGAAGTGAAATCCAATAGTCAAAAAAAATTGAATTTTAGCAAGATTTAGAGCATCCATCAATGTTACCCTCGTTTGCTTTTTTTCTATAATTAATAAAATTCAAGAAATTGCTTAAAATTATTTTGTGGAAATCATTACTTCTTTCAATAGTAGATGAAGAAGTATGATACATTCATCAATATTTTTGTGTTATGATTTTTTAATATTGAAATTTTTAAGTATCCACTTATTTCGATACATAATATCCTAAGGATAATAGAATTTTAAAAATAAACATTAAAATAAGTTATTATCTCTTTTAACCCATTAAATCCCATTTCATAATTAAAAAGGTCAAGAAAACTCATGTCAGCAAATGAAGAGGCTTTAATTCTCATTTTTGAGATAGGAACAGTGATAATATTCTCATTAATAGTTGCAAAGGTTCTTAGTAAACGAGGCATTCCTCAAGTACTTGGATTGATCTTTGGAGGTTTTTTTTTACAATTTCTTACATTTCTTACTTCTTCAGCCCCAATTGCTACTTTTCCAACACCTCCTACCCCATTAATTCATTATATCGTTACTACAGCTGCTTTAGGGTTTATTGGCTATAGTATTGGTGCCCATTTGGATCCTTGGAAGCTTCGAGACGCATCGTGGGGCTTAGTCCTTATACTTTTTGGAAATACAATTGGAACTTTTGTCATTGTTACCCTAGTGATAACCTTGATACTTCAGGATCTCATAATTGGAATTTTATTAGGAACAATCGCAATGGCTACTGCTCCAGCTTCTACAGCGGAAGTGATTCGTGAGTACAAATCCCATGGATCTTTGAGTCAAACTATATTGTTTCTTATCGCTTTTGATGATATTCTAACTATTATTTTCTTCAGTGTTGCTATTTCATTCTCGGAGTCCGTATATTCTGGAATAAATTTATCATTAATTGAGATTTTAATACCCATAATAATTGAAATTGGGGGTTCTATACTATTAGGAATTATTCTAGCTTTATTGATGAAACCTTTTCATATTGAAGGAGTAGAAGCGTATCAGTCAGCTGAGTTGGTTTTTCCATCTGTATTAATTTGTATTTCATTAGCTGGGTTATTACATCTTTCTGCAATTTTAAGTTGCATTGTTTTTGGTTTAACATTAAGTACAATGGCTAGATGTGAAAACAGAGAATGTGTAAGAGGAGTAGAACAATTATCAGTACCAATAATAGCTTTATTTTTCATATTGGTAGGTTATGAAATGGATTTAAGCTTATTAATTACACCTATCCTAGCTATCATTCTGCTTTATTTTATCGCAAGAGTAATTGGAAAAACAATTGGTTCCTATGGTGCAGCTTATATAGCAAAAATGCCAACGAAAGTAACAAACAACATTCCTCTCGCTTTACTGTCTCAAGCAGGCGTTGCTCTGGGACTAGCAGCACTCGCTTATACTCGCCTCTTCGCCATTGGCATGGAAGAAACTGCGATATTAATATTAGATATTGTGGCAGTTGGAGTTTTAATGGCAGAAATTCTTGGCCCATTATTATTAAAACAAGCACTCAAACGTTCTGGGGAAATTCCTCAAGAAATTAGATGAAATACAAAGATCATCAATGATTATCGTGTGATAGAAGCCTTTTGTTGTTCTACTAGATAATCCAGATCTTTCATTGTTCAATTAATAGATCTTAAATTCTCTTCAATGATTTCAGCTACAGGAATTTTCCGTTTTGGTTTTTAGAGATTTTTTCTCTTGCTATCAATACAAATTCGTAATTAACTTTTCTTTTGGCAGCTGTTAGTTCTGTATTGAACCGTATGTAATGAATATATTACTCTTTCCAATTATTTTTCTGTATGATGACAATTAGAGCACAGAATCGCTCCAAAAATGTTAATCTTTCTTTCATTCAATTATATTAACCTCCAACTGCCATATCATACTTACAGAAAGCGCTCTCCATCTAGGATTCTATTTTTCCCATCGGAACAATTGGACAGATCAATTCAGCTCCAATCCATCCAAGATAACTCGAGAGTATGAAAGCAAGCAAGATTAAAAGTGCTTCAATTAATAAAAAAGAGTCATCCCCTTGGCTAATAATATGTAAAATCAAAAGAATAACAGTAGTTGCAAGGAGACAACACCCGAGTACTATTTTCCTTAAAAGATAAGGTGTTTTGATTTTTCTAAATCTCATTTTCCCATCGATGAGGCCAGTTATTCCCCCAGATACAATTAATAAGGGAAGGAAGGTAATTTGCAGATCTAAAATTCCTTGGATACGAACTCCAAGCAATTCATCAACAAATAGTAGTAGAAAAAACAGTAAAGCTGATACAGCTGTATAAGTTATTGTAAAATGAACTGCAACAGGATGTACATCTAATTTTAGAAAGAGTCGTCTATTTAAGGAGGCCTTATGTTGGAACGGAACAAATGCAGTATCTCTAACCCCACAAGCTGGGCATCTTCCTCCTTTACCCACTGGACGGACGTATCCACACACCCTACAAATTTCGTATTTTGTTTCTTTTCCCATAATCTGGTCCTCTTATAATTAATATACTATATTCTATTCTTAAAGAATTTTTTTAAGTTAATAATGCAAAATATAAGAATAAAATTGAGATCAGTCCAATAAAGATTGATAGGTGACCAACTCTATCTAATCCCAGTTTTCGTGTTAATGTTTTCTTTCCAGTTTTTGCATCCACTTCCACATCTCCAATGTCTTGATATGGGAGCAAAACAAATCAAGTATACGAAAACCGAGAAGAATAACACGGATGTTGTGATGTTCCACGCTTGAGCCAAGTATATCCAATAGAAAGTTGCGAGATATGAATCTGCTGTTATAATTTCGTGACCAAGAGGAATCTTTTCGGTTAAATAATTAACTAAAACTATCATAATAATTATTGGAATCCCAATAATGAGTAAAATGGGGTTGTTTTTATACAAAAAATGATG
>JAHQWW010000092.1 GCA_029856365.1 Candidatus Hodarchaeota archaeon | reverse complement strand
TGCATGTTTGTTTTTCTTTACCATCTATAGTAGTTATTAACTGAACTAATATACCTCTCCCTACTAAGAGTGAATTATTCCCGATAAAAGATTCCACAAGAGTTTCGACTTTAGACCCATTAATTTTCATTTCTGAAAATGAGGATATCAAGCGAATTTCCTCTCCAGATACAGATTCAGCTTTCCATTGGTCTGTTTCTAGTGTTAAAACTTTGTTGAAACCATTTTCCTCGAAATCTGTTATAGGAATAAGGATATCTCCATCGTACCCAGTATCTATTAAGATATTATTGTATTTTATCCATTCTTTTTTTAACGGTGAATAGAGTTCAAGATCTAGGATAAACTCTTCAACGCGATAATCAGAAGGATAAAATGGATAACAATTCATTTATTTCACCTGGATTTTGCGGATTAAATCCCAACCCATTTGTCTTTTTTTATACACTACATTTAAACGTGAATTTTCTGGTTCAATGACGCGTAGAATAATACTTAAATCAAGTTTCTGATATAATTCAGTAAGCGAGCTTCCATGTGCGATTAAAACTCCCTTTTCATCAATAGCTGTAAATTGATTTGGAAATTCACTTCGAATTTGTTTTAGGATTAATTCAGTTTGCTTTTTATCAGTTTTTAACACTCTTTTTTGCTTTAAAATCCACTCCTCAATGGCATTTTGTAGAGCTAATGAGATATTACCTTTTTTTAATCCATATTTGAGTGCAATGACTTTACGAAACTCTTCTTCTAATTCTGGCGGGATTTCACCTTTTATAGTAGCCAACCAAAAAACACCTACAAGTGGACATAAGTACTTTTGTACTTAAATATTTTTTCATATTGGGTGTTATTGACATATTTTTAGTTTTTAATGCCAGAAGTAAATAGATGGACTTCAATTGAAATTCTACTCAAAGTGGAAGAAGTATAATTTTCTAATTATCGTTTTCTATATGGAAAATTCATACTGCTGTTAGTTTGAGTCTTTGAGGTATAGCAACGTTTACCTCAATTTTAGCCAAAAAATCAAAAAACACTATCCTAATACTATATTGGCGATTAATTGAAAGTAACTGTTTACCTATAAAAAAGAGATATTTTATAGGGTAGAAAACTCTTATTTCCCTGTTTACTATAAATATCCTCATGAAAATTCGCTAAATGGTGTTAATCCATGTCACTCAGACTAGAAAATTTATCAAAAGATTATATTATGGGCGAATTAACGGTTCCTGCTCTTCAAGAGATCACCATTTCTTTTGAAGAGGGCCAATTCATAGCAGTTTTAGGCCCTTCAGGTTCTGGAAAAACAACATTATTGAACCTTTTAGGAGGCATTGATCGTCCGACTGATGGTAAGATACACTTCCATGATGTGGAATTGTCTTCTCTCTCTGAGAAGAAATTGACTCAATATCGTCGAAAAAATGTAGGATTTATTTTTCAGTTCTATAACCTTGTTTCATCTCTCACAGCATTTGAAAATGTAGAACTAGCAGCTAAACTCACTAATACCTCTCACAAAGCACAAAAAATTACGAAAGAACTACTAGAAGAAGTTGGTCTAAAAGATAAAATTAACAAGTTCCCTGCACAGCTTAGTGGCGGTGAACAACAACGAGTAGCGATTGCAAGGGCATTGGCCAAAAAACCTAGGATATTATTAGCAGATGAACCAACAGGAAACATAGACAGCGAAACAACAGGAAAAATCTTGAAATTACTTAAACAGATCAACGAAATGCACCATGTTACAATGGTGCTGATAACACACAACGTAGGTATTTCATATCTAGCAGATAAAGTCATTTATTTACGTGATGGAAAAATTTTCGGCACTTCTGCATATGATCCAGCCAAAGAAGAAGAGTTTTGGGAAACACTCACCGCAGCTCCAGCTATTGAAAAAGTATAACTTATTGAGGTGTTTAAAATGAAGTTATTTTTTCTAAAGGCTTGGAGAGATTTGAAACGTAAGAAAATTCGATCTATTCCGATATTTATTGTCATCATTATTGGTGGTATAGCCTCAATCATGTATAGTAATATTTATGTCACATGGTTTGAAGCTACAAACGCTTCTTGGGGAAACCAAAGGTATCATCATCTTCTTGTAACTGTGAACCCAATGGAGGCAAAAAATCTTACACGAATAGTAAATCAAGTCAAAACAAATACTGGATTGGATCCTGATTTTGAAGTTCGATCCTTTCTTGAAGTAAAAGTTAGTAAAGGTACAGAAGAATCAGGAATTACAACACAACTTTACGGAATAAACGGTACGCGACCCTTACATGTAGATATGTTATATTATTATTCAGATGTAACATTGGATGAGCCTAGTTCCCCTAATGTGTCAGTAATAGACAAATATACAGCTGAACTCAATGACTGGCAAGTGGGTAGTGATCTCATAATATCTGGTATTGAAGGTGTCGAACCTTTTATGGTGAGTGCAATAGCATATGTAGATTCACCAGAATATCTGGTGGCACCAGGAGCGGCAGCAGCAGAATTTTTTGATTTTTGGTCTGGTCCTGTTATTTGGATGCGGTACACTGATTTACTGAGTATTACAAATAATGAAGTACAAGCCAATCAAATGGTATTTCACTTTAAAGATCCATCAAAGAAAAATCTGTTTTTAGGGGAACTAATTACAGTATTAGGGGAAGAGAATATAATAAATACTGAGGGAAGAAATTGGTACATCGAAATAATAGGTTTAGAGTTGCTAGGTATGGGGATCATAATGGCCATAGCATTTACTGGGATAGCTGCGATCTTACTATTCATAGTTTTGAAACGAATTATAGAAGAAGAGCTTCCAACTTTGGGTCTTTTCAAATCATTAGGGTTCACAAATCGAGAATTAATAATAAGTACTATCATTTATTCATTGATCATCAGCTTAATTGGTGGGATTATTGGATCTCTATGTGGTGCTATTGTTGGAATTAGCCTAAGTGATTATATGATTTTTGAGTTATCAGGCATTAAGAAATTACCAAATGTTGGAGGAATATCTCCGATTTCATTACTACCTGCAGTTTGCTACTTTCTTCTTACTTGTATCCTGACTTCTATAGGTTCCCTCTTTGCTGTCCGAAAGATCTTTAGAATGCGGCCTTTAGATGCCATGAAACCGAAAGCTAAATTTGATCCTGGTAAGTTAACCTTCGTTGAACGTATTGCCACAAAGTTTCGTTCACTTTCTCCTTTAACGAAATTTTCTATTCGTTCTCTTTTTCAAGACAAACGAAAATCCATCTTTATTCTCGCAGGTATCTTTTTAGCAACATTTATTTCGTTCTTTGGGACAAATGTAACCTTTAATTATTATTCAGGTTACGATAAGCAGATTAACTATTATCAAAATTGGGATATTCAAGTTATTTTCCGAAATTATCAAAATGAAAGCCAAATCTCAACCATACTTGAAGAAAATGCCGGACAGATTAATGAAAATGAATCAGCCGTACTAGTACCTTTTCGTTTTTCACAAGACTTGTCACGTATTTATAGTTTAACTGGTTTAATTCCTAATTCTAACATGCGGCGTTTTGATAAAGATATATTCCCAGCAGAAGGAGAACTTGCTATAACTAAAGACTTAGCTCTTAAGTTTAAGGTTGGAATAGGAGATGATATTAGTATTAAAGTTTTTAATGCAACTCATACCTTAACAGTTGGAAACATTCTAAATGATTTATCAGGATCAGGGATTTACTGTACAATCGAAACAGCACGCATGTTGGCTGAATTAGATAACAGTGATTCGAATATCCTTTTCATCAAAGCTTCTGATCCAGACCAGCTTTCATCAAAATTAGAATCAGAGTCTGAAGTACACAAAGTTATTAATAAGAATGATCTCAAGGAAACTATTGAGTTGGTCAACTCTTTGACTATGTTACTAATTTCACTCGCGTTGTTTGCTGGATTATTAGTTGGTGTTTCTATTGCTGTAACAATAGTTTCTATTTCTATTTCTGAACGTAAACACGACTTCATCAGTTTCAGAGCGCTGGGAGTGTCAAACAAGGAATTATTTTCTACAATTCTGCTAGAACTTATAATCGCTGGGATAGGCGGTGTAGTTTTTGGTTTTATTGGCAGTCTTTTTCTGACAAACGCCCTATATGACTTTGCCGCAACAGTTGGTGTGATCCTTATTTTTGAGTTATCTCCTGTTAGTATTGTCATAACAATTGCGAATGTAGGTCTTGGAATTGTCTTAGCAACTTATTTTTCGCTCCGATCACTCTTCCGAACTTCGATTTCAGAAGAAACCGTGAGTAGAATTATAGGTTGAAGAAGCTGCACTCATTTCTCCCCCTTTTTTTCTTATAACTATTTTCTTTTTATTTCTTGGAATGTACAGATTTGCTTTACTCTATACGTGTAAAAAGTATTAAAAAAAATAATAAAATAGGTATATTCAGATAATTTACATGGAGGATGACCAAATGAGAGAGATCATCATCGGAATGTATCTAACCGTCATCATATTGCTCAATATTTGGGCTTTGAACTTTCTTCAAATTTTTCTTCGTTTTATTTTCATTCGATTACGTAATGGACGGTTCCAGTTTGATTTTCCTAAAGATTATTTTCCCATGGTAACATTTCAAATACCTATTTACAATGAACGTCCAGAAATGATTCATATGATTCTTGAAAGCATCTATCTGCAAAAGTACCCAGAAGATCGAATTGAAATTCTCATCTTGGATCAGAGTGATGATCATGACATCATTGATGCTTTAAAATCAGTTGTTAAGGAATTTAGAATGAAGACCTTAATGAAGGTTTCAATCATTTTTGTTAATCGTTTTGGTGATCATACTGATACTTCAACCCAATTTAAGGCTGGATCATTAAACTCTGTTACAAAAAAGAGTAGAGGTGATATTTTTATAGTAGTTGATGGGGATACCTATCTTGACTCAGACTATTTAAGTTATATTGTTCCACATTTTTCACGAAAGGAGATCGGATTGGTTTTACCTCGTCCAACTGTGCACACTCGTCATAAAGATATTTTTGCTTGTTGGGTACGACTCACAAATCATTTTTACTTCATTAAGAATTTTATTGAATCAGTTGTTGGTATCCCAGTAAGTTTCTTAGGAAATGGTGTTGCTCTTCGACGGGAAGTAGTTGAACAATTCCGTTGGGATACAACACAGGAGGATGCTTGTATGGGGTATTATGCCACGACTATTGGAAAATGGAGAGCATGGTTTGAGAGTCAGGCTGTTGTATATGATGAGGGAGTAATATACAGCCTCAAAGATGGCAAAAAGAAGTGGGCACGCTTAGCTCATGGACAAAGTCAATACATCAAAAAAATTATTCATGATTCTGATAATCGACGAAAGTTCCTCCTCAATTACCAGATATTAATCAAGGCAATATTAGGACCTGCTTTACCCTTATTGCTTATTCTTCTTCCATTCATTTTGTTTTGGGTTTATTATTATGATATCTCATTCGGGTCATGGATTGGTATTACTCTCGGGATCTTTTCATTATTGGGGAGTATAAGTACATTCTTTTTATTATATATGGTTTATAGATATGGACCTATTAGCGATCTTTTCTTCTATCTACTATTACCATTAAATGGGATTGTGTGTCTCGTTCCAGGCGTTTTAGCATTTGTGAGTGGTCTTTTTGGAGGTGAAAGAGACTTCTACCGAGTCCAAAGACATTCAAAGGCTATTCCAAAAACTGAAACAGGGGTTAAATTAATAGAAGGAGGATTAGCAATTTTTTTCTTCATCACTCTCTTCATATTTCTTCATAATTCCTCTGCATTTGTTTTTTATTTAACTTATTTCGGAGTGATGATCGCTAGTTTTACTAATTTCCGCATTCCTCAACGAAAAACCTTAACGGACTTGCCAACGGATCAAAAAATCGCTGCCATATCTTCTAAACCTACTAGTCAATGAATAAATCATTGGGGTAACCATGGAGAGAAGAATCCCATTAGTAAAACAATGAAATTAGCTAAATTTAAATACTCAGGAGGGCTTTTTTTGGATAGTAAGCCTTTATTTCAATAATTGTTCACTAATATCATCCTTGGCTTCAACTATTTCTTTCTGAATCTCTAGGTTAGTTTTCCTTTGATTCATTACTTGTTTTCTTCGTTGATCAATCCTGTCAATGATATCTAAATCAAATTGCTTAAGTTTCGTATTAGTCGAATGATTCAAATTTGTTAAGTCAATTTTTACGCTGTCCATATTCTCTGCCTCTGTGATTTTCTTTATTGGTTCCTCTTGATATCCACCAGCAAGTCTATCAGCTGTGACTAAAGATGATGAGGTCTCCAAGGGTCTCTCGTTTAGAAAAGCTTCTAGTCGGCGTTCATTATGCTTTCTTAATTGCTGAATATTCTCTGGGGATAGATCAGGTATCTGTGGTTCACTTGGGGAGCTCGGTAGTAAATCTTCCATGATTTTAGACTCATCTATCATGTCTTGACTTTCTTCAGGTTCAGTTATCTTTTGAGGAGATGGAGCCATGAAGGCAGCATCCTTTTTGGTGAGATTTGACAGCGATGAAAAGGTACGATTTGAAGGAGGTGATTGAGGAGCCCTATCGAATAAAGCATTGTGATAATCATGAGGTTTCTCTTCTTCTTGTTGCAGACCAGAGCAAAGTAGTGGCGCAAAAACTAATCCTGGAATAATTTTCTTAACCGCGTTTTGAAAGTCCAAGCTGCGTTCGCGAATATCAAAGTGAAATTCCTTTGTCTGATTTTCTGAAGATAATAACTGAGGATAATTACACTCAGGGTAGTCTAGCGAAAGACTGAGGATAGTTTTACCCGAATTCTCTTCTATTCGGAATTGATGTTCTTGAAGATTTTTTAGAACGGAAAGACGGAAATCTTGAGGTTTGGTGTCTACTTGGAAATTAATCATCGCAATCGTGAGGTTCTCTTTGGAGGAGTACACGATATTAGCCTCTGAAATATCTTCTGATCGAAAGTCATCTTGCGTTGTAGATTGGTTGGAAAAATAAAAGGTCTCTAACTGACGCTTAATATCAGCATTATCCAAAATCAAACCGAAAAAATATCCAACACACCCCATGACTAATATCATTAGGACATTCGCATCTCCAACATAATAAAAGAGACATCCACAGAGAAAACCGATGGTAGCGGTTAATACACTGCGATCCAACATGATTATTTCATCTAGTATATGATAGTCTTCTAGAGTATTTATACTCAAAATCAAAGCTATTGGTCATTTTGACTGCTAGTGGAGAGTCTGAGCGAACTGATTGTAATCATCACCTAATGGAACCACAATTCCCTCCAGAATATACGTAAGAAGCGAACGTGCGCCAAATTTATCCAAATTAGTGTTGTTATGACTGCAGCGAGGTAAAAACGTACATTTCGGGCATCCTTGGGGATCCTTACAATTACATGCTAAAATATCATTTGCTCGTGTGAATAACTCTGGGAGGTGATCTAAAAGCATGGCACAAACTCCTGATCCATTTGCTTGGTCAAACAGTAAGACATATCCTTGGGGGATTAACGCTAATCCTCCAATTTCACTGAGCTGACCTCCAATAAATGGGAGGCTAGCATGGAGGAGGATATGTACCAACGTATGTAGTGCTGCTATGGAATTAGTGCGATCAACCTTTATAATCTCTGTAGAGAGAGCTGGTGCTCGAAAAAGAAGCCCTTTAGAACGGGAGGAGTAGTACAGAGGATCACGGAGTTTTTTCATTGAAGTCCCATTCGGTAACTCCAAAGCATACCCAAACACTGTTTGAAGAACTTTGGTTTCGACAGATACGACTTCTAGACCATAAGCATGATGGTAAGCCTGGATCGCCAAGATCTCTGGTTTTAGCGAGGAAAGAGGAAACGTATGTCCCCACACATTCTTCGGCTTGATTAGCTCAGCTACCCCACGTACTCCATTAAAATAAAAACTAGTCACTTGATACCGTGTTCCACCAGCATAATAAAAGGCCCCTGGATATAGTTCTAGCATGGCGATGGGCATTACTCTTTTCCCGATTTTTCTTCCCCCACGAATTTTGATCTGCACCTCATGGTTTTTCCCTCGAATCGAATATCTCCGTGCTTGTTCCTGCCCTTCTTGGGTTGGCAGAAGAATGGATTTATCCACCTGACACATAAGATTTTCTGCCACTAATCTATTAAGGGTGGGAGTGTACTCTAAAAACTCACTCACATCAATGGGATGATCAAGGGAAGCACAGAGTAGCTGGTGTTCTGTGACATTAGGATTGTCGGGGTCAAAGAATACCTCTTCTATGTCTTGATAATACCGCTTGGGATATCGATAGTAGTAGTTGGATATTGGATCTTCGCTATTTAAATGAATGATTGCTACTGCTTCTTGGCCCTTCCGACCGGCCCTTCCAATTCTTTGCATGGCACGATTCACAGCAATAGGAGGCGTGACAACAATGTCTAAATCTCCAATATCAATTCCCAATTCAAGTGTAGGAGTAGCTACCAATAAATCTAGCATACTGTCCCTGAAATCAGCTTCAACTTGTTCTCGGATCTTCTTATCTAGCCCAGCGCGATGAATACCAATTTTTTTTGTCGCACCCCCCAGCTTCTGAAATAAGATTTCAGCATTACGATGTGAGTCTTGAAACACCAGAGTCTTACCATGATACTTGATACTATTGATTAGATTAGTCACACTATCCAAAGTGGACATTCCTTCAAAGGGAGCAACCATTAAGAAGTGTAAGCGTCCCCGTCGGCCATTTTTACATTCAATGACAGTGACAGTACGATCTAGTAATTTTGAGGCAAAAGTGTCTGCATTAGCAGCTGTAGCTGAGGCACCAATAAATTGCAGTTGTCTCTGTACTATTCTTTCTAGGCGGCGTAAAATAAAATACATATTCGAGCCGAAAGTTCCAGTATACGAATGGATTTCATCAAGAATGACAATTTTAAGGCCTGCGAGTAAATTTTGGAAGTTGCTGCTGTTTTTCCCGATTCCTAAATGATAATGCAAGATGTCTGGATTTGTAATCAAAATTTCAGGGGGATCTGCAAAGATCTTTTTTCGCCAATAATGACTAGTGTCTCCATCAAAGACTCGTACTGATAACCCTAGAAGGTCTGTAAAGTCCTCAATTTTCCGAAGTTGATCTTTAGCCAGTGCTTTCATCGGGTAGATTAGAAGTAATTGCACTCCACAATCCTTAAATTCACGGATCTTGAGAAGTGTTGGAAGAAGGAACGCCTCTGTCTTGCCATTCCCTGTGGGGGCTACAATGCACACATCCTGACCCTCATAAATCGCAGTTACCGCTTCTTCTTGAAATTGAAAAAAGTGGGTGATCTTGCGAGTCTTTAGCGCTTTGACAAGACTGGGGTCATTTAGAATATCGATACTCGCTCCCATCTTCCCAGGTTGTTTTTCAAACAACCGATAATCAACTATTTGATGTTGTGCAAATTGAACAATTTTTTGGATGGGTATTGGTAGATCCTTAGCTGGAATGTTAAATTGATTATGAAATTCAGACAGAGTTATGACACGTTTTGGAGTCGAAGTTCGGAATGTTAATCCATCTTGAAGACCTAGTTCTTGATGTGTTGGTAATTTTTTCAATTTGCCTGAACTCGCAAGTCGAAGTTCTGTTGCTTTTTGGAGGCAAGCTTTTCCCCCTGTCAATGTATAGTATTTTTGTAAGCAGAACTCCCCTTTACGAACATCTTTCAGTGTAAAATATAGAGAAGATAATCGTTTCCATGTTTCCTTATGTGTGCTATCTAATTGTAATATTCGACCAAATGCCTTCTTTGCATCATTAACTTGTTTGAATTTCTGAAAGTGATTGGCGATTTCCGTGAGTAAATCAATGGACGGAGTGGGATTTTCTGAAGCTACAATGGCCCTAAACTCTGTTAGGATGTCCTCGAGATCACGAAATTCCTGATAATCCTCTATAGCAGAACGATATCTTGTCCACAAGTTACTATTCTTATCACTGGGAAGAGTCATATCATCATCAATGATAATTAACTACATTCACTTATGAATGCGAAAAGACTTCAAATTAAAATAGTATTTAATCACCTTTATTTTAGTCAAACCATACCTTAAAGACACTCAGGCATAATAGAGATTAAAAATCCCTGTTTTAGGATAAGGGTATACTTCCAGTTCGCGAGAAAATTGCTGCGGGCGTACTAGGTTATCATCAGGGAGAAAATCGTCTAGGCCTTTTTTTTCAGGCCTTGACGGAATAGCTGATGCTTTTGACATCTATCATTTACACCAGATTTCTATAAACTTGGTTATGAGAGTTGATATATGATGTTTAGTGGCTCCATAACAATAGGAGAGGATAAATCCTGCATTAGGATCGGATTCCTCATCTTTGAATCCCAGTTTCACAAATCAATCCTCCCACTCATAGTCCTCATCTAAGTCGTGAAACTCGGTATCTGTCGCGCTTAAAGGTACAGCCTTTCTTGATTTGAAAGGAATAAAAAACACCTCTGGTCGTTTCAGTTTCCCACGGTGGGCCAGTAGTGTCACCAACAATAATCCCCACAAGTAGATGATAAACGCCGCAGTGCCCACTAATATAGCAATCAGGAAATCTTCTGTCCGCCAGAAAGTATCTAAAGTGAATATGATAAGTACAAGGACACTATTAAAGAGGTACACGGGCCGAATATTGAGGTTCAAGATGATGGTGTTGATGATAAACAGCCAATCATTCATTGTGGGCATCATGACCCCAAAAATACCCACAAAGAAGTAGAAATGGAGCGCTGCACCAGCCACTGTGAGAAACACATGTGAAAGCGGGGTGACCAATGCCAAGGGAGTGATCACTAGGTACCCCACCAGCAATACCCAACCAAACCGACTGGGAGCCATCGCAACGCGTCGTGCATGCCCAATGTGGTTCAGTGAGACAATAAGCATGGCATTCTCGTCGAATCGCCCAAGGCCTGTAGCGAGACTGGAGCGGAGGTAGTGTTGATCATATAGATCATCAAAGTCGTCCTCTTCCTCCTCTTTTTTCTCAAGGTCACGATAGATCTCTTTTGTCGTGAACACATGCAAATATACATGGAGGAAGCGAAAGGGGAACCAGAGAATGTTGGTAATCCGTTTCAGGAATGGGAGTATATGCAAGATCATTTGCAATAACATATACATAAACACTTGCCTGATGAAGAAGAGCACCAGATCCCGTGGGTTGAGGACTTCTTGTGCATACCATTCAAAAAATCCCAGCAACCCTAACGCAATCAGATCTATCACAGTACTCATTGTACATCCCTTGCCATGTCCTTTGAAACCTTGAATAAATCGTTGTGAATCAAACGTTCTTTCTCTAGAAAGGTACGTGCACACGACAGCTGGGTTTCCACATCCATTAGAATGTGTAATAACATGACAACCACTGACAGATAGTTTGGCGATGATACCATGGTCTGTGTCTGAGGGAGTTCGGTTAAGTTTCTGAGGAACTCAAGTTTTATCCAAAATGGTAGATTTGATACCGATTGAGTCATTTTTTCCAACATGATTTTTCATAAGATTATTCGAGGTCACTCTTTTTATATTAAAAATCAGCCAAAAAAGCTAGGAAATAGTTCAGTTTTACCGTTCTTTCTATTCCACTCGTTACGAATACTCACAATCAAACATAAGAGGTGAATAAACCTATAATCAATAATATTTTATATAACAAAAGACGATTAAAACAAAGTAGGGGGTCTTCTCAAAATACTGGTTACAATTTGAACTATATTTCCTTTTTAATCCATTCGACAACTGTTTTTCAAATATTTAAACTCAACACAAGAATCTTTATTCATTGTCAAGGGTTTACTCTAAGGTTATGTTAAAAGATTGAGAACCACCTCAATTAAATAGATGATTAATTTTCTAGCTGATTTTCAAGGTATTTGCGCCTCTCCTTTCGATTGGCTGCTGCGGGTACGTTCCCATAAGGGAAGAGTCGTGAAATGGATACGATATCGTTTGTTCATCACACGAACCACTTCTTTCCGTACTTCGGGTAGCATTGATTGTTGTTTCGCAAGGAGACGTACTCTGAGAGCTCCATCTTTCGAGATTGTTATCACACCAACCCCTGTTTCATCAGCCCAAGACAGCTGTTGCTTTTTGGTAATAGAGTCAAGGATATCGAACTGCTCCTCTGGACAGACCAGATAGCAATAGTCACAAAACTTAATATATAGCACAGGATGTTTGATATGTAACTGTGTCTCTGCTTCAAAGAAGTGAATGGAACTATCAATATGGCTTATTGCAGCTAGATCAATTCTAAACTGGTCTTGATTGATCATTCTTTGCAGATCTATGTGTTTTGAAGTGATTTGTAACTCCTGATAAGTCTGAAAATGTACCTGTTCCACTAAGATAGTCTTAAGACAAGTGATCAGTTCTTTTTCTGACAACATGATCAGTCATTATCAATTCCAACTTACGACTTATATAATCAAAAAAAAATTTTTTTTTCATTATCAGATAGGTAGAGTGTGCTGATAATGACAAGTATTCCCAGCATCCTTATATCCAATCTCCACTTTTTTTATGAAATCTTAAATAGACGCACTTCTTGTATGGATTACAATATCGGCATCCTTTAACGTACTCTCCTTGGACTCTGGGTTATTTTGTTTCATTTTCATAACCCTGAGACATTTTCCTTCAACAATTTTGCGGGTCAGGTGCGTCCCCCGTCTTACCACACACAAACCATTGCTCCTCTTCGGGTCCTGTACTTGCCACAAGATGTAAATGGGGACATCCTATCTCATAGTTGTGTTGATAAATACGTTCCATCAGGATTGGTGTTCCCTTGGCAAAGTACGGGCACTTGATTGGACATTCAGTGAGATATTCTTTAGTCACCAGACAATAAAAGATTGTTGGTTGTTTCTGTTGGTCTATCACCTGATTTTGGCATTCATGAGGTGTCGTTTCCATGCATAGTCCTCCTCTGGGATTTAGCATGGTACTGATTGCTCGTCCATCACCCACTTGCACATACGCCTTAATGGCTCGATCGAATCCTGTGGAGTAGCGAAACTTGCCGTTGCAGCATACCCTAATGACACTATACGTTGAATTCCATGACGAATCAGGTCATCACGGATCTCCTGCTTCAATTTCTCTGGATAAATGCCACACGTTTGCGTATAGGCGTTCGTTGATTGGATGACCGTCTGTAGTTCATCTACTGGTACTAAATTCACCACTCGTCCACACAACTTTGGTGAGAAGTCCACTGGTTCATCAATCTGACTCACTATCACTGCACCTTCGTTATGTTCTCCTCCTAGTACCTTGTAAAAGTCCTCGTCCATCCGTAAACCATCTATATTGGCTTTCAAGTCTAGGTTGAAATCCTTTGCTGGTGTGGAGAGGTGTTGCGGAAGATTTACAAGGGAGTAATAGAGATAAGCTCCCAATTGATTCAGGTTTGCAATGCCTTCTGCATCGGTTCCCGACTGACAATAGATCACACGACTGTTCACACACGCTTCTTGGTTATAAGCGCCCACATCTATCGCCGCGCGCTGCGCCACAGTCCTTAACGTCTCCTCGTTCTGAAAAGCTTCCACCCCAATTATTGAAATACTGAGCTTCGGATCTAGCGTGATCAAATCGATTCCTGGTTGTAAATATTTACTGATATGTTTCACCGAGGCAAATCCACCCCATGCGATGATCTTCTCTATGTTTTGGGGTTGGTAGAATGCGTTTTCAAATTCTATATCCCCCCCTTTCCAATACAGCACCGTGACATGTTTGGTGACTGGGTGTGAAGGATCCATCTCGATCATTGTTTGTGCTAAGGCAGTCGCTGTTAGTGGATCATTTGACGGGAGTTTAATAATTGTGTCGCAACGCGTACAACAGCTTCTTGCTAGAGTTCCTGCAGCAACTAAAGGGACGTTTCCAGCAATAATATGTGCTGTGCGTGATCCAAACGCTCTGATCGAGACCGTGCGCCCATCATTTAATGTGGTCGGCACCCATTCTTCCAAATACTTGATTCCTATTCGTTTTTCCAACATCTCTCCTAGGAACTCTTTCGACAGGAAGGTGGGGAGTGCCTGATACGTTGTCAGTAACATATTTTTCGTTAATCCTGAAGCCTCACAGTTCAGTAGGAATGCTTCTCGCAGGTACTCATTCTCATTGAGTACACATCGTTGCCCCAGATCCTCCATGAATTCCAATATTTCCTCGATACTCAGATCGTATAAATCCTTCAAGCGCGAAGGATTGTTCAATACAATTTTGGGTAAATGCTTCTTCGGATCTGGTGTGCTAAATGTTGCCGTCCCATACCGCCCTCCGAATGTGAGTGAGTAATCATTAATTATATGGCCCCTCGCAATGATTGGTACTTCATATTCCACCAATTTAATTGTTATCCTTTCTTTATTTACAACTTGCATGAATCATACACCTTGATTTTAGGAAAAAAGAAAAGCGGACAAGGGATCTAGGTCTTCTCCTCATCTTTGATGAGGAAGTCTAGTAAATTGTCGTGGGCTTCGTGCACACCTGCACAGCTGATTTTGTCGTCTCCTCCTTGTTCCTCGCTGTACCGGATGACATTGTTCTCTAGCCACGGCCCTTTCAAACCACACGGACAATTGTCCCAGTGGATTGTTACTTTATCTCCTGTGATAAACCCACCCCAGTATGATTCGGTGAGTAGATCATAGAACGCAAACCGTCCTGTGTATGTCCCTTTTCGGGGATATGGTTCACCTGTCTCTGGATCCAGTACGAATGGGACA
>JAHQWW010000091.1 GCA_029856365.1 Candidatus Hodarchaeota archaeon | reverse complement strand
CGTGCTTTTGGTATTGAATTGTCACGGAGAGGTTTCGTTGTTCTTACTATCGATGCTGCTTCTCATGGCAATTCTGGTTATGCAGAATATGAATCAGATCGCGGGGGGGCAGCTGCCCTTGAATATTTAAATAGTCTGGAATATGTCAGCAACTTGGGTATTATTGGTCATTCGATGGGAGCAGGGATCGCAATCCAAGCTCTTGAACTTACCACTCTTACTATCGATGCATTAGTATTTATAGGAGGGGGGTCGAGAAATATTGATGAATGGGCAAATAGCACATATCCAAAGAATCTGTTAATCACAATTGGTAAATATGATGAACTCTTCGATATTCCCAGCCTTAGAACTTCATTGGCTTCTACTTTTAATAAGACAACTTCAATAACTTCTGGACGCCTATATGGAAGCTTCAGTGATGGAACTGCTCGTAAACTTGTTATTGGACAAACAAACCATTTGTTCGAGATTATTGACCCTATAATTGTTTGTGAAACGGTCGAATGGTTGAAAGAGAGCCTTAAAGGTTCTGGTAATGATCCACATTGGATTCCCAAAAAGAATCTAGTTTTTCCTATCCATTTTCTTGGAGGATTAATATCCTCACTCGGGATTCTTCTCTCTTTCTTCCCAGTTCTATCCATTCTCATTGATCTCCCTTTTTTTCAGAGTTTGAAGAAAAATCCCTCTTCAAGTTATTACGTCAATAATCGAAGATATTGGCTTTTTGGTGGACTATATGCATTTATCAGTTTAGGATTGTTCATACCAGCACTTTTATTGCCATTATTCCCTTTTCCTCAAAATATGGGGTCATCTGTAGGAGTATGGCTTATTGGTAGTTCAACCATTTCACTGATTGTTCTATATTTTATTTATCGTTACCATCGAATAAATGCCAACCAAGATTTCACACAGAAAGATTTTGGTGTTGATTTTAGTAATCTCAAAGAAACTATTCCGATATTTGGTAGGAGCGCACTAATGGCATTTCTAGTCGTTCTTTGGGCTTATTTATGGATGATGCCTTTTGATGTAGTTCTTGCTCTTGACTTTAGTGCATTTCTTCCCCTCTTCAATGATCTTCCTCTGGCTCCCCCACGTTTACTAATAGCTCCTCTCTACCTCATTTTTACTATTCCATTCTTCTTGGTTGAGGGAATGTGGCTCATAGGATTATTACGAACCAATCCAAAAGATACGTGGGTAAAAACACAGTTTTCGTGGTCAATGCGCGCTGTTTTAATAAAAATTATACCTTATATTCTTATTCTTTTAATTCAATTAACTATAAGCTTCCTTATAGGTTCACCATTCGTATCTGGTATCTTAGGTTTTTATTTACTCTTCTTATGGATGTTCATACCGTTCTTTATAATTACTACTTTCTTTACTACATGGTCATATCATCTTACTAGACGAGTTTACATTAGTGCTGTTCTCAACGCTTTGATCGTTAGCTGGACATTAGCATCAATATTGACTTTAACGATGTGAAATCATGACAGGAATCTGAATATAAACAGGGAAAATAAGTTATCTCGGTCCAATTCAAGCTCCATAAAACAACTTATTTCAGACCAACCTTCCAACAGTGGTTTGCTAATGCGATACAGGTGGCCATTCGATCGAACGCTGTCTCATCATCCATATTTGCACGTTTTTGTAGAAACAAACCTTCGAGTAATACATTCAGTCCTAGGTGAAATGCAAATGCAGATTCGTAATTTCTGTATATTTCATTTAAAGAGAGTCCGACTGTTGAAAGGTGCCTTTCATACCCTTCAATGAATGGTTGAATTTCTTTCCATAATGAATATAAATTTCCACATTTATTATAGCTTTCAATCGCCGAATGTAAGAAAAAAGTTCCAATATCTTCCATTCTATCCGCTGACTGTTCTTCTTCTACGTATTCAGGATCAATTAACCACACTTGGATCCTCTTTTTGTTACTATTGTCTTTCTCTATTGAGAATAATACATTTCCTTGATGGAAATCTCCGAATCCAGCTGTGCCGCTTGAATATCCAAGTATATTCGATAATGACTTTCTAGCAAGATCTACAAAAGCTTCTTTACGTTCTCTAGGCATAATAATGTCTCGAAAAGTTTTTTTCAAAAGAAATACGTATCTCTCTTTTTCCATTGGCTTTAATTCAGCTGAATGATATTTGGAAAGAGCCTCTCCAGTAAGTAAGAGCTTAACTTCAGGATTTATCTCTGAATCATAAAATGATTTACCTTGTATTCCTTCATATATTAATTTGGTACCGTACTCAAAAATTACGCGGGGTGTGGCTACGCCAGTGTTTTTTAATTTTTCAGACAAACGATTTGTTAATATTTTATTTCTTAAAGCTTCATCTGGAGAATCAAAGCTTTTTATTGCTATTGTTATCGTTAAACTTCCCAATTCACTGTTAAAATTAGCAGTCACTAATTGTAGACCTTTGGATCCGACTTTATGAACAGCGTGGATATCATTAAGGACGATAAACCGAGATTTTTGCCCGAACTCTTTCAATTGAAGTTCATCGAAATAACCCTTTAAATTCTCAACAATCTCAGCCAATAAGTGTTTCATTCGTTGTTTGCGTCGAATCTTATCAGCTGGAGAAAGATGATCCATTTTATTCTTACTTCCACAAAATTAGAATAACTCGACTAATGTTGAGCCTCGGTAAGCCTACTAAGTTCATTCTTTTTCAATGTGTGCAAACAATGAGTTAAATTAACAATAGAAAAAGACCATAAAATCTTCTAATTTCTAGATCCTAAGGATTTAAAGTTATAATCTAGCGTTTACTTGAATGTAAGAATATGAATTTCCAGCAATATTCTTGAGAATAGGAATAATAATAAATAAGCAGCACACAATCGTTATTACCAACGTGATAATGCTATTGTTAAAAAATAATATTCAAAATAATAGCTGGATTTGCCTAAAGAAAAATATTTATTATAAATTATCAACATCTTTAATAAACAACAATCTGGAGCTTCAACAACTGAATTGAAGGTATTAAATCAATGCAGGAAGCCAAACCTAGTAGTTATCTTGAGAACCTTAAGATTATTTTTCGTTCAAGGAATTATCTTGTCATCCTCTTTACGAATTATTCTGGAGCCATTTTTCTTGCAGCATGGATCTATTTAAACCTCTTTTTTAGGGATGTGGGAATTTCTTATTTTGAACTTGGTCTTGCGGATTCGTGGGCAATGATTCTCGGCCTTTTCGCGACTCTGTTTGGTGGATATTGGGCCGACAAATATATTCCTCATAGAAAGTATATGGCAACATTTAATATGTTCTTTTTGGCTATTGCTACCTTTCTCATTCCATCTGTCACTGATTTTTCTGGACTTCTCTTGGTCTGGACAGTTTTTGGATTTAGTCAATTCTGTCAAGCTAGCATTGATCCTATTCTGTTTGAATCCATCCCCCCAGAACAAATGGGTACAGGAACCAGCCTTTTTACTATTACTGGCATTTTTGGAATTATTGGGCTGCTTGTGGTTGGAATTTTAATTAAAGATAGCTTTGTTTCAGGCCTAAAGATTTTCTGGTATCTTTTTACAATAGTTGCACTAGTAAATTTTTTCACTCGAATGTTCTTTTTGAAGAAAACTCAGCCAGCTCGACAAATAGAAGAACAGAAGCATATTAGAGGGATTAAAGACCTTTTAAATCAATATAAAACAGGAGTTGTGGTACTCATATCTACAATTCCCCTGTTTTTCATTGTATTCTTACTAGATGTTACCAGTGATATAAACTATAGCTTTGCGCAAACATTCTTTCTTAATGAAGAAGTAGGCATGGATTATAGTACCATTAACTATACAATGATTGGAGCAATCATTCTAGGAGTACTAGGCGGACTTCTAGCTGGATTCCTCCTTGATAGGACTAAGAATGATGCTAGAGTTATGTTTTTAGCGTATATGTTTCTTCCTTTCTCAATTATTCTCCTATTTATTTCGCCATCAGTACCAAAATGGACTGATCTATTATCCAATGAAGGAATTGGTGCCATTGTTTCAAGCACAGCTTTCATTGCGGTTATAATTAAAGCAGGGAATGATCAGGTGTGGCGAACCATTTCGTGGGGGGCTGTTGGGCGCAAACTTCCACGAGAACATACAGGAAAAGTTATGGCTATTCTTTCAATGTCCACATCTGGCATAGGGGTGTTTGTTAGTCCCATTACTGGTTTCATTTATCAAGTTGAAGGGGGGAAACCTTTATTGCTGATAATTTTTGTTTTAAACATATTAATTCTGGCTTTACTCTTGGCTGGATGGTTACGAGTTTTTAAAAGGGATATCAAGAAAGTTCCAACTATGTTAGTGTAAGTTTTAACAATCATTCTCATCAACTTATGATACAACTGATTGGTGTTTGAATATGTCTTGGTCTCGTGAGGAACTACATGATCTATTCCTCGCTGGGAAAATAGCTCATCTAACATTGGAGCAAATAGGAAAACACGTGAAGCCTGGGGTCTCTATCGGGTCTCTTTATGACTCTATTGTGAAATTAATAACTAAACCAAAGGGAGTAAATTTAGCTTTTCCCCCAAATATTTCTATCAATGAATGCGCTGCTCATGATACTGCAGCTCCAGATCCAATGGAAAAACGAGTCATTCCAAAAAAAGCCCTTGTAAAAATAGACCTTGGGGCTAATGTTAACGGGATGCTTTCGGACACAGCTAAAACTTTTTCTACTGATGGAAAACATACCCAACTTATAAGATCAGCAAAGGAAGCATTGGATAATACTATTAATATCATCAAACCTGGTCTTCGTGTAAATGAAATAGGTGCTGTTGTCCAAGAAACTATTGAGAGCTATGGATTCAAACCTATAGCCAATTTAACTGGGCATGAATTGAAGAGAGGTAATCTTCATGCAGGAATATCTATACCCAGTATAAGATCTATTCGAATTAGCCAGAGGTCTAAACTGAAAAATGGCATGGTTCTAGCTATTGAACCCTTTAGTACACAGGGAGAAGCAGGTTATGTGGTGGAAGGATCTGGTCCCCCCCTAATTTATGTATCAACAGGGAATCCCAAAACGGAGATTGGTAAGGTTTTAGTGAAGAGATTTCAGAAAATCCCTTTTTCTCTTCGTTCGGCTGCCCTTTTCTTAAAGAAAAAGGAAAATTTACTGGACAATTTAACCAAAATTCTTGATAACGACACCTTTCATGGATATCGTCCTCTAATTGAAAGATCACAAGGTTTGGTAGCTCAGGCGGAACACACGGTTTTAGTGACGTCTAATGGGGCAAAAATTCTTACATAAATGTAATTCATTGAAGCTGAAATCATTTTCAGTATATTACACTGGTTGTGAAATTTGAGATTCAATGTTTAGCAAAGCAAGACTGCTAAAATAGCGAATACTAGGATCCTTTTCTAATTTGTGGTCAATCAAATCCATCAGCTCGGGTACGGCTGATACTCCTCCGCGATAGCCGAGAGCTTCAGCAGCTAATTCACGAACAGTATAAACGCGATCTGTTTTAATTGCCTGGAGTAATGCTGGAGTAATTAAAGAATCATGACCCTCAAAATGACCCAAAGCATGTGCACATGCACTTCTCACAGTATTTGCGTTATCCTCAAAAAGCAATGAAATTAAGGTATTAATAATTTTGAGAGTAGATTGCGTATTTGTAACCAAATCTGGGGAGTCTATGATTGTTGTGAGAAGTTCAACAGCTCTACGGCGCCATTCAATGTCCATCTCAGGCTTTAGATAACTCAAGGCTAGAGGAACATCGTCTATCTGAGCCCAGGAGCTTAATATTTCCAAAAATAGTGGAACAATGGTATGGTAGGTTTTATCCTCTAAAAGCGATCGAATCTTGAATGTAAGATCTACTGGATTAAGATTAGATATAGCCCAAGCCGCTTGTCTTTGTACAAAAGTGTCCTCATCATTTAATAACCTATCTAGGAGAAATGGAAATGTTGAGTCTTCCTTTAAATGCCCAAGAAAAGAACAAATTGCTGCGCGAAGAGAGAAAGATTCTGAAGTCGCTAATATCTTCTGAATAAGGGGAAGATCATTCTCTAAAAAATCTTGATCGTCTTTTAGGATATGTACGAACTCTTCCAACGCCTCAATCACTAATTCACGCAGGGGTGTTTTATCTTTTCTGAATATTGTTAATAAGCAATTAGCTGCTTCCAATATAGAACTCATACGAGCAAGTAATGCCACCATTCCGCTTCGGATACTTGATTCTTGTTCAATCGATCCAGCTGCAGAACAAATTCTTTGAATCAGCTCTGGAGACGTTGGTTGAATCTGTTCAATTGACCAAGCAGATATGGATCGGACATATGAATCCTGATCTTCTAATCCCTTGAGAAGTGCAGCCAATGCATATTGAGATTTTAAATTGCCTAACGCTTCAGCTGAAGCTTCACGTACAAAAAAACTACCATCCGTTTCTAGTGCATCTGCAAGTTCAGGAAGAGCATCAAAGGACGAAATCGCTCCCAGAGCTGTAGCTGCAGATGCTCGAACATCAGAAATCCCATCATACTTCAATTTCTCAATCAGCAGAGGGGATAATTCAATAACTCCCTTTTTACCAATTAAATCAATAGCATTTTTTCGTAATGTTGGATTGTGATCAGTTTCAATAATTAATTCTAGTAGATCAATTATTTCTTGTTTGTTAACCACTCCTAATGCTTCCAAGCCAATTCTTCGAAACTCTGGAGGTTCATATGTTGTTCCAACAAGACTTATCAAGTAGGATTGCAGATCATTAGGGAGACTGTGGGTTTTTTGAGCGAGGTGTAACATACCTCGGAGAATAGAGGCTTTAATGCCATCATTAAACCGATGAGGATATAAAGCATTTAATAGAGTTTCTGTTGCAATGAGTCCATTACAATACCCAATCAATTCTAAACTATAATTTAAATGAATTTCTCGTTCAATAAATCCTTTGAAACGAATAGCTGCATCAATAAGAGTAGTTTCATCCGAACTTTTTTGGAGGGCTGAAGAAATAGAGAAAAAAAGTTCATTGAGCGTTACCAAATCTTCCTCAGTTTCAAACCAATCTATCATTGCATCAAGTACTTCAAAATGACCCTCAAGACAGATCGCAATGATTTCACGTACCTCTGAATGGGGTGATTTTGACAAAGCTACTAATTTTTGTGTTAAAGGGTATGAATTTCGCTGTGCAAGGTGGGAGGCGATCAAAGCTTTTACCTGAAGGTCAGGATCCTCTTGAATAACTTGTAGGAGTACTCCATGAATAGTTTCAATATCATTCATATAAAAACCCCACCTGGCGAGAATTAATAACCAATAAAGCCTAACAAATAACAAACAATTCATTTGTTATAAAAGCACTTATAATAATTCACTACTGTCTATTAGTCTTGGATCGACTGCTCCGTTGTTTGACTCAGGAACTGATAGAGAATCTCATTAAATACTTCTGAAAGTTCATGGGTGATTCCATGATCACAATCCAATTCGATTACTTCAGCTTGAGGAAGATGCTTTTTTAGAACGGTATATGTAATAGATGGATTAACTGTATCCTTTTTCCCATAAAGGATTAGGAGAGGGACGTCGATTTGCTCAAGCTGCTGGAGGTACAAACTCGATCCTTTATAGTGTCTTTTTATGGAGATATAGGTAATAATTCTTTGTATTTGCTTGACTATTTTCCACAAAAACGAGATAAGGAAGCTTTTTTGTTCACCACTTCGCTTTTCTTTTGCCAAAAAATTCCATGATCTGGTCTCTTTCCCTATAAAAGGTCGAGGACTCACAAGAACTATACTTTGCACGTTATCTGGATATTTTAATGTGTACATTAATACTAAGGTTCCCCCTATACTGTAACCCACAAAAACTGGTTTTTGTTTAAGTTGGAGTTGTGAGAGGAGGAAATGTAAATCAAGGATATGATCAGAAGTTTGGTGTTTTTCAACTCTTTTTCCGATACTCGATTTCGCGTAACCACGTAAATCTGGCGCTATCAGTTGATATCGAGAATTAAGCTTGGGATCATTGAGTTGGTATCCCCAGTGGGATTGAGAACTCCCTAAATATCCATGAATAAACACTATTGGTTGGCCTGTCCCCTCTTGATAATAATACAACTTATAACCATCACGAATAAAATAAGGCAAGTTAAATCTATCTCCAAAGGTTCTAGAAGGGATTTTCTCAAGATAATTAAAAAAAAGTTCTGTTTGGAAATTCACTACTTAATTTTTTAAAACGAACGGAATTTCTTTAATATTTAATTAAAGAACTCTACATTCTTTAAAACTGAATTCTTCATTCCCAAACTGGAGTGGTAGCCATTGACCCACAGAAGGGACACGGTACAGGTTTAACTTTGGAACCATTCTTGAATGTCCGTATTGTAAATACATGGTAACAATGACCGCAGGCTATCTTCAATGTGACTTTTTGCCATTTACTCTCAATCGTTTTTGTTAATTCTTTTCTTGATAAGATATCAACTGGCGGGGGATAATTAAACATTGTTCCCCTAAGAGCGAAAGCTAAATCAAAATGATATTTCAAGTTTTTATATCTTTGCTCAATATTTTCAAATACATTAGGAGTCATTGTTTTAAACAACCGATATAGAAACAACCCAACGACCGATATTATTGCACAAATTGTTAGTAAGACAACCCATAAACCGATATCCATCACTAGAAGATAAAAAGGGAAAGGAAAGAAAGTTATAACAATAACTAATGGTATAAAGAACAAAGAAGATTGTAATAAAAAAATCTGATTGTTAAAATCCTGCTTAGACCGTTCCCTTACCCTTTCTGTAGCTACAACAGCCCACCACACATATTCTAAAGATACAATGAGGCATAAAACAAAAACAGTATAATAACTTGCAATTGATGGAATTATGAGAAGAGCTAAATCTCTAGTGGAAAAAAAAGGCATGAATGCTAATAATCCTTCGAATGACATTACTAGAACTTGAATAATATCAAAAATAACTCTTCTAAGAAAATTTTTGAGGGTGAGGTTTTTCCTTAGAGCTTGAAAACCAACAACAGTATAGAAGAGGCTTACTAGAATAATGTTAACCCAACTCACATTAATGATGATTGGAACATTAATGGGAACAGGATAAAAATAGCCTTTCGCTAAAACAGAAAAAATTTCATCATAAAGGATTATTGAACATTCAAATCCTGAAAAACAGATCCATGAAATAATTACTTCTTGGAAAAATCTAACAAGCGGTTGTGTGGAAGAGAAAAGTCGAGATATTATTTTCCAAAAAAATACACAAGTTATTATACTCCATCCAAAAACAATAATAATTTCAAAAAGTAACATTCCTAATGAAGAAAATGGTTCAATATGGTCTGGAGCTGGTGAGACTCCAATGCTTTCCCAGAAATTAACGGAATGAAGCATCTGCAGAAAAATATAGATAATTACGCTAATAACACAAAAGACTACCCAATAAACAAATAATCTCCACAAATTCAAGAATTTAAACCCCTCGTTTTATTATGAAAAATCTGTTACTTAAATTTTTAGACTCTATTTCAAAACCAATTTGTTATTAGTTTTTAAAGCTATAATACTTATTTATTCTAGATCTATTGAATACAAATATTAGAACTTCTAATATCTCTAAAAATTAATTAATCTTCATATAACAGACCAAAAAATTGTTGATTTGGCTAGCGATGTATATTCATAATCTCACCTTGCATAATTTCCGTAGTATTCCGCGGTTAAAGCTAATTTTTCAGAGTTTAAACTGTTTTATCGGTCCTCATAACTCAGGGAAAACAAATATTTTAGATGGGATATCCATTTTTTGGGACCCCTCTATTCGTGCCAAAGTCCAACAAAATCAATTGAAAATTAGTTTAGGTCAGCAAGTACAGCAAGCTCCTCCAATTCTTTCATACATTGGGAAAACTAATACTATTAGAGGAGTTTTTGAATTAGAAGTTGACAAAAGTATTGAATCTTGGCGTGAGAATGATTATCTGCGTGATATTTTTACGAGTACATCTTTTATTCATACCCAAAAACGGTCACTAGATACTTTCAATGGATTTTTCGAGAATTTAGAAACAATAACGAACCTTTCAGCAATTTCTGCTCTTAAGTTTGATATGACTCTTTCACAGGAGCAACTAATGTTTGTTGAACAGCAATGTTATTTACGACTTAAAGACGCTGAATATATTCCTTTTGAATCAAATGATCTTCCAATAATCCAACAAGCGATTGGTTCGGCATTTATTCGTCGTTTTCAAGAAACATCTGAACATGAATTTCTAAACGAAAATATCTCACGGATAATAAAAAACAAAGATTATAGGGCAATAACAGCCATCGAAAGCTTCTTAAACGATGTGATTGGACAGAAGTTTGTTTTTGGATTAGGACAATATTATAATGGGCAAGAAATTGAGGTTACAATTGAACAAGCGTTTACCAGCCCTCTTTGGAGAATGTCTGCTGGTACCCTAAGAATTATTTCGTTAGCATATCTTCTAACAGCAAGTCCTGTAAATCAAATTATCATCATTGATGATCCAGGATTATATCTGCATCCAAAGGGAGAACGAAAGCTGAGAAGGAAACTCGAATCTTTCTCAAAAGACCATCAACTCATTTTCTCAACACATTCTACACGTTTACTCATTGGTCACGCTTACTTAGTTGAGCTCTCTCAAGGTTGGACTAAAGTTCGACCAATCTATGGCGAGAAATCAATGAAAAAGGTTGTTAAATTACTAGGTATCAGGCCCTCCGATTCTCTTGGTGCTGATGTTGTTGTGTTTGTAGAAGGAAGAACAGATGCGAGAGTCTTTCGAGCTTTTGAGGATATCTTGTTAGGTAACCAATCCCGAGTATCTCAGAACAGAATTTCTTATATCGGAGTTGGAGGGTGGACAAACATGAAATTTGTCCTTTCTATTGAATTATTAAAGAGTAAATTCGTACAGAGCCATGCTTTAGCGATTACGGATGGAGATATTGTCAGTTCTGAGACTTACAATAAAGTAAAAAAAAATTGGGCTTCGGTTTTTCCAGAGAATACATTTCTCTCGTTAAAGGAAGATAGCATTGAATCATTATTTGTCAATAATCCAATGGTTTTTCTTCGTATAGCCAGCAAAATTCAAAATGGACTTCCATCTATTAATGAACTCCAAGAATTCATCTATAAAAAAAAGGAAAGAAGACTCTCTGACAAAAGTATAGTCCAAGATATTCTAGCAAAATATTTTGGAAGACGCTATGGGTCATCTATTGCTGAATTACTTGCGAAAAAATTCTTAATTCATGAAATCCCTGAATATCTGGTTTCTTTCTTCAACGAATACATTCTTCAATAATCTTAAAATATTTTTAGTAATAGGTTATTTAGTTCGATAAACTACTTAAGTGACTATAAATTATTAGTAGGATAAGTGATAGTATGGTAAGTATGTGTAACGTTTCAAGATGAGACACTAATGACTAAGATTTTACTCCTTGGATTACCTAAAGCTGGAAAATCATCGATACTTCAGGAAGCTTATGAAGCAATAACTGAAGCAGAAGGTGATCCACATAAAACTAGGATAATTAAAGTTAAATCTCTTCATAAAATCCTTCATATCCAATTTTATGAGGAAAATTCAATAGATATGCTCTCAAAAGAAGAAATTAAAGAAATTTTTTCAAATGTTCAAATCGTTCTATGGGTATTGGATGTAGCTGAGGCGGGCACCATCTCTACTTCTTTGTTTCATTGGAATAAGGTTTTAGGGTTTCTGAAAGAATTTGCACCATTTACTACGAAGTTTGTATGTTTTCATAAGACTGATATGCTTATGATAGAAGACCAGAAAATATTATTTAGAACGTTGAAGAATGATTTTCAATCAGAAGCTGATGATCAAATAAACTTCTATTACACGTCTTTAGAAGACGGTTCAGCAATAGAAATGATGGCTCATATTATGAAAATAATTCATGAGTCCTCTTTTGAGATAACACAAGCTAATAACAAAATTAATCAATTTTTGCAAACAAATGAAGATTTTTTTGGAGTTACCATTCTCTCCTCAGAAGGTCTTCCTGTCATTGAAATGGGTGAAAAAGTAGAATTTGTTATCTTACCCGCTAACTTGTGGCTTACAACCAATGAACGATTGAAGGAAGCCTTCGACAAAGAACCCCTAGCGTGTACTATCCATCTAACTGATCAGATATTACTTTTTTTTGACATTGGATCAGATTTACTTTTAACCACAGTTGCCAAAAAAGATGCTCCCTTACAATTCTCTTTTATTAGAAGTGATTTGTTAGCACAGTCTCTCCGGGAAATTCTCGATGGGTCTTCATAATAGAAATGTCAAAAATAAAGCAAAGATCCTATTTTCTGTCATTTTAAGAGTTATTATTTTAATTTCTCTTCTTTAACAAAGTCACGATATAATGAAAATTCTTCAAGAATTTCTCTATCTTTTGATGTGCTTTTTTTTGCCACGAGGCGTGCAAGGACTTCACCAATCCCAGGCCCAATCATATAACCTTGGCCGCACATTCCAACTGCATTGATATAACCATTTATTTCATTTATTGGGCCCACTATAGGACTACCATCAGGTGTCATTGGATATAATCCACGCCAGGTTCGCCGGACCTTGATATTTTTAAGCCTTGGAAGTAAATTAATCATTCTTTTAGCAATTTGTGGCAGAAAAACGCTAGTCTCTCGTCTATCTGTTCCAACAATGAGAGGGTGAGGTGTGAGACAAAAAATAATCTTTCCCTCTCTATTCTGATAAAAATAATAGTTCTTAGATCCTTCTGAGGGCCGAATATCAACGACCATTGGTGTAAAGAATCGCTTAACTGGTTCTGTTATACCTGCTTCATGAGAATCAGGTATCACTGGAACATAGCTACCAATCATTTGAGCAATATCTTTTGCACGAGCCCCTGCAGCATTTATAATATATTGAGACTGATGTGTGTCCTTGATGGTTTTTACAGACACAATTTGTTCTTTACTGATCTGAATATCTATTAGTTCTTCTTTAAACTTAAAATCTACTCCAAGATTTTGTGCCTGACGATAAAAAGCGTTTATAGCTAACAATGGGGAAGCATTACCATCCTCTGGTGAGAAAGTTCCTCCAAGAAGTCCATCCCCGTTAATTCCTGGAATCAATTCCTTAATTTTGTCTGCTTCAAGATAATCGATATTCAAACCATATCGTTTTTGGAGTTGAACAGTATCTTTCAACAATTGTTCATGAACTTCATTATAAGCTACAAAAGAATATCCTCCTTGTATCCACTCGATATCATCACCAAATTTTTCCTCCCACTTTGAAAATATCTCTATAGAACGTTGACATACCCAAATTTTCCCTTTATGGGAGTGGGTTGCCCTTATTCCTCCAATTGCATGTTTGTTATCACCACAACCTATTGAAGGAGCAATATCAAGTACTAAAGTCTTAAGACCCTCCTTACCCATTGCTAATGCCGTGGGAACTCCTACACTACCTGCTCCAATTATAATGCAGTCATATTCAGTCATTTATTCTTCACTTCCTTGGCAGAAGCAAAAATTTCTAATGGTACTTCAATGAACAAGGGTCGTTGTGTTCCTTGAGTAATCAGACTGTTTTCAATACCCTCCTCCTGAAAAATCCTATTAATCAAAGCTGTACATGTTTTCCCGCCACAGGCGCCCATTTGGACATGAGTAAGAGCTTTCAATTGATTAATATCTGTTACTCCTTTACGAATCCATTCTCTAATCTCTCCAGCCGTTACACGCTCACATCGACACACAATTGCGTTATCTGCCAATGGTGGTTTATGATAGATTGTTAATGGTTCTCCAATCTCATCAGATTGAATCTTTATTCCAATAGCGTATTTAGCAACCTTTTTGGGTAATTTAATAGTAATAAGAAGAGTTCGTGGATATTCTTTAAGTTTCCTTATACGTTTGATAGGAAATTCACCTAATTCTCCATCATTGCTCATTACTGTAACTATTTCCCCTTTATTGACATTTCTTTCGATCATTTCATGTGGGAAGGTCACGAATGGGTTTTCTTTATCTTTTCTATAGTCTATGAGTGAAATTGCTAACCCTGGACAAACTGCAACACATCTCCCACATCCAGTACACATTTTCTCTCCCTTAAAGTAAGGTAAACTTGTTACCATGTCATTCTCAGTTTTTATTTGATGCTGAGGACAAACTCCAGTGCAAGGATCACAAGGGATTTCTTGATTACAGTGAAAAATGGGAAAGATCCCTTCTTCCTGAATTGGCATTCCTCTTGTTTCAGGTTTTGGTGGGGGAGATTTCATAATCTGGGCTTTTTCTTCAAGTTCTTCGAGCTTTTCCTCGGTTTCTATTCCAAATGAATGAAGAATCTTCACTGCCTCTATTCGACCTGTAAATATTGCTGCAGAAGCCTCTGCTATTTCTTGAGCATCTCCTGCGACCCAAGCATCCACTCCAAATTCTATAGCCTTGGTATAAAATTCATTGACAGGATCTAATCCAACTGCGACTAAGATGGCGTCACACAAAAAAGATTTTTCTGTACCTTGGATAACATTCCAATTTTGGTCTAGCTGACCAATTGTAATTGACTCTACTTTGCCATCACCATTAGCAGAAAGGATTGTATGACTTGTATAAATGGAAACACCCAGACGACGGAGTTTATCTTCATGAACTTTATACCCACCACATTTGGGTAATGCTTCAACTAACCCAACAACATCTATCCCTGCCTGCAAAGCATGGTAACCTGCAATTAATCCAACGTTACCTCCTCCAACAATAAATATTCTATCAGCAGATCTGACTAAATCACGATTAACTAGGGTTTGAAATGCTCCTGCTCCATAAACTCCTGGAAGAGTATCCCCTGGAAATACAAGCATTTTTTCCCTAGCTCCTGTAGCA
>JAHQWW010000204.1 GCA_029856365.1 Candidatus Hodarchaeota archaeon | reverse complement strand
TTCTTTAGGTGTTTTTTGGTGTATTAATGATACAACTTCGGACTCTGCGAAAATTGTGCATTGAGCGTTCATTGGAACAGCTTTCGTTGATTTCAGAGAGAGCTCCCCCATCTTTTCGATATCTATTTCGAGTGCTCTTGCCATTGCTTCCGTGAATGCTCCTGCTCCTGCAGCACATTTTTCATTAATGCCAAAATCTACAACTTTTCCAATTTCATTAAGACGAATAGCTCTACCTTCTTCTGCACCTACATCGATAACTGTACGAACAGAAGGAAAGATTGCGATTATTCCACGTGCATCTGCGCTGATCTCGGTGACAGTATCATTCGCGAATGAAGTTGCCTCCATTCCTGCACCTGTAGCAGTGAAATGTTTAACTTTATTTCTGGTGATTCCAGCATTGTTAAGCGCTTTGTTTAAAGCTTGTTCTTCAGAAGCTTTCTGGTCAAATCCGCTCAAGACTGAGGAAATGGCTAAAATTTGGCCATTTTTTATGATAACTGCTTTAGTATTTTTAGCTCCATAATCCATTCCAATAGTTACCATAATTTCATCACTCCGTAATTTTCTCAAATTCCAGAGACTCCATGAAGGCGTCTATCCTGGTCATTGTTTTAGTGATATCAAATTCTCGCTCATCCCCCATGTTTCCTTCAAATGGCATGACTGGAAAGCCAGCTTTCTGAATCGCTAGACGATTCTCAGCAATTCCTAGACTTAATCCTTCACAACCTCTGTTAAAGTGTAAAAGAACCCCATTAAGCTTCCATTCTCGTGCAATGCGAATCATCATCTCGGATTTAAGCTTAGGATGATAAAAATGCTGCCATTCTGGTTTACTCAAGTTCCATTCTGCAAGAGCTCTTAAAGCTTCGTCTCGGTTTGTTATTTCAATTTCAGGAATAGCTCTTGGCCCCCAAGTCCCATCTTCTTGATCTTCCCAAAGTCCAATTAATGAGAAAGTGTAAAGGCTTCCTACTGATACACAGCCATACTTCTCTAGATAGCGGAAAACTTTCAAGAACGCCCAGGGAGGTTGCGTATCAGTCATAATCCGACATTGTTCATTCCCAACAGCAGCTATTCCACGTTTTACACGATCTTTTACTTCAGGATAGAGATCTTTTTCATAAAAATCAGCGGTCCATTGGGCTGATTTTCTTAATGTACCTAAGACATAGAGAGAATACATTGATTTTTCATCTAGCGGTGCAGGGATTGTTTTATTAAGAGCACAAATGGCTGCCCAATAATGACAGCTACGAAATTCATTATGAACTGCATTAATTAAAAGTTCATCGTCATATTCTCGTCCAGTCACTTTTTCAAGCCATTTAATTCCATCGTGCATTTGTCCAACGACATAGTTAATTTTGCTATCTGTCAGCTCCCCATAGGGCCCAACTGAGACATCAATACTATACATTGGAACTCCGCCTTCAAGATCACTAGCTACTTGATACCATTTAGAATGGGAACAACAAATATGATCTTGCCAGATAAAGTCAGCTCTCGGGAATTCCTCGGAGAATTGTGGCCAGGCATATTTATTTAAAAGAATTGAACCCCAATAATTTCGCATGTATGAGCAGAGGTCACGTGCATAACCCTTTGTTTCGATCGCCTCTTGACATTCTGTTGCAAACTCCTTATTCCATGCAACAGTTGCTCCATAAGGTTCACCAGTTAAAGCCCATACATCGTCACCTAGACCAGAAGGAATGGCATCAAAAGACCATGCTCCACCTGCCCAACGAATTCCTCCTTTCTCGTGAGCTTCTGCAAAACCTTTATAATAATCTTCTCGTAAGGCTTTAGCTTTCCCCCAACACTTCAATCGTTCTGTAGGATATTTTGTTGAACTCATCACTATTCCTCCTAAAATAAATCCTCCTCTCGTATAATTTCCAGAAAGGCCTCTACACGTGTTTTAAATTGACCAATTGGTACTGTAACATCCAATTCAAGGAACAAAGTTGATATTCCTTTTTTTTCTAAGGTTTCTTTAATAATTGGTATATCTAGCTCATGGGGATCACAAAATTTCTGTTGGATCAAGATAGCTCCCTGAACATTGTAATCTTCAGCTATCTGTACAATATGGTCAAGTCTTTTTCTCTGGGGCCAATCCTTGCTTGGACATGGTACCCGTTTTACATAACGTTCAGCTATTGCCGATAACGGGTCCCCTGTTGGATCAACCTCCTCTTGAAAATATCTCGTACCTGTGCAGTGATCATCAATTACAAAAGTTGCTCCTAGATCTTCAACCATAGATATGAATTTAGTATCATCATCTTCAGAACCTACTATCATTAATCGCTCACTAGGTTCATCTAAACTTCTTGAGGGAAGTTTTTCTAGAAGTTCTTCTAATGCTTTATTATGTTCTC
>JAHQWW010000090.1 GCA_029856365.1 Candidatus Hodarchaeota archaeon | reverse complement strand
CCTTATAGAGCAATGGGGCCTGTAACAAAAGAAGAATATGAGAGTCGATATGAGCGATATGATAAACAAATCAAGGAAGAGATTGGAGAAGATCCCTCTGGAAAAACCACGGAAGAAAAATTGAGAATCTTACGAAAGTATCGCGAAGAAAATTACGCTAGACTTCAAGATGCTGCCTACGAACGCCGAGGATGGAGTAAACAAGGGTGTCCAACAATTGCGAAAATTAAGGAGCTGGGAATTGATTTTGAAGATGTAATCAATGTGATTACTCCTTATCAATAATTTAAGGACATATTCATTTATAGAATCAGTTACGGATATTCCAGTTTATTTTTCTTTCTGTTAATTTTACTTCTATACATTCTCTTAAGTAGATAGTTTTCTCCGTCTTCGAGAAAATAAATGAGGGATTATAGCAAGGCTCAATACTGATATTATCACCTCAAAACCAGAGATAGGTGAGCTTGATGAGCTAGAGCTACTTGAGGTAGAATTCGTTACGACATTCATTCTGTTTTCATCACTTGTAACATTACACCCACTTCTTAGCATTTCATCTTTTGTCAGTTCTAGCCAAACACCAAATGCTTCTTCTAAGCGACCTCTCACAGTTTTATCAGGCTGTAAACTCTGAGTGTCATCATAACCAATAGAGGATGCAGTTGGCACGAGGACATATTTTGCAGCCCAATAATCGAGGGCAACAGGATCTAGTCCAGCTATAAGGATATTAACTCTTGTAGCCATCCAATAGCTCGTTGATGGCCCACAATATAAATCAGGTGAGGGGTTGGCGTTTACCCAGATCGCGTCAATAATATTAAGAGTTGGTAGTCCACATTCCAACATTAGTGTCCCCATCCCTCCAGTTGCAATGGTTCTATGCCCATTAGCTAGCCCTCCATTCAATACTTCTGTTTGGACGCCCATGTAATTCTTTACGGATGCAGTAACTCCGTAGTTAGAGTGTGATTTTAAAACAGGTAAATTAATTACTTTCAGTCGTTTTTCGTATCCAGTTCCGTTCCATATACCGTGTTTAAAACTAATGGCAGTTCCAAATTCCGTTTTAAACTTAGGATAAGAGACGTAAATCCCTGTTTCAGGATCCGCAGTATCATAGACTATATATCCGTCCGTCATATCTCCTTCAGAATACTCTTCAACGCTTTTACTTCTGATATCATCCCAACTATAAGTGGAAATATTGTACATAGACAAGAACATATCAACAACGACTTGAGTTGATTGTGAATTATTCTCAGCGTTGTTTTTTGTATAATCCATACTTCCAAAACCTTGCCCGTTATCAGCAACAATAATTTCTCCTATGAAACCATCTGGGTGATCGACAATGGCCAGTATAAGTTCATTTAGGAGATCAGTGTTAGTTCCCCCACGCTCGTCCCATTGTGAATTGATTTTAAGCAACACAACATCATCACAAGCAATTAAACCTTTAGGTCCCTGAATTTCTCCCACAACACTTGATTTATAAAAGAATAAATCGTTTAAACTCATTAAATTGATTAAATTACTTATATGCGCAATTGTTTGTCCGTTCAGCACATAGATATCTGAAGCTGGAAAAGTAGAAGCATTTTTGGATTCAATTGATAATCGAATTTCTTGATAGGGATTTGGAGTAACCGTACTTAAGAATACCTCACCACTGATTATTCCAACCAGTAGAATTGGTAGAATTAAGTACCTATTTTTGATCAAGAAGGTCTTTAGTGTTGTTAAGAAAGATGTGGTTATTGAGAGTGGAACCAAAGAACTTAACGAAACTGAAATATTATTCACAGCTGCTCGCTGACACGGATACACTATTCTGGTAGGTTTTGAACCTGTACGGAATATGAACCAAATGAGATTTACAAGGCTGAATAAAACTATACTATTTCTCAACTTCTCCTTGGTTATAGTTTTATTATTAATATGCAACCAATCAGTTTTTTTCAAGAAAGACAAGACTATCAAAACCTGCAATCTCAAGCAGATCTCTCATAACAAATGAGAGGCTTAGACAAAGAATTTAATAGCTGAAGAATGAATAAAAACATTCATATGGGTGCAATAATAACTTGATTATTGTTAAATGCCAGAGATTTCATATTTTTTAACCGAAAAATTTGATACTTAAGCTCCCTTCGTAGTTTTTCGACCTGTTATTTTTCTTTTAGTCGGAAAACAATAATCTCTTTGTGTTGTTGCCTAAAATATCCCAGCGATCTTCATCTGTTATTATTTTTCTAGTTACTAGATCTTCCAAAATACCTTTTTGTCGTAACGTAACATCATGCCGCATTGTAAGACGACCAGAGTCAGTTCCAAAAAGAATATGTTGTGGTGTTAACGCAATTATAGTTTTTTCAAATACCTGCGTGAGGTTATTAAATGGTGACCAATTAATCCAGTCATTTGATCCACTCGTGTCTACAAGCAACTGTTCTAAATGGGAATAAGCCATTAAGAAGATTTCACGTAAGTATCCTGCTCCAAAATGTGCAATAATATACTTTTGCTCTTGTAAATCAGGGTGTTGAAGCCAGGGCCTTAATTCCAGTGGATTAGCTGGCCATTGATCCAAATTACCAAATCCTCCTTTCATGACCCCAAAATGAATCATAGGTGTCAATTCCAATTCAAGGCACTTCTTTAGGTATGGAAAAACACGTTCATCATTAAAATCAAAAGCAGCTCCCCATGAACCAGGATAAAATTTAATTGCAACAGCGCCCTTCTCCTTGTATTCTTCCAATACTTCTGGAGAATCAATTCGTGGATCTATGAAGGGAATCAAACCAGTGAATTTTGTTGGATACATCTTATGAGCTGTATAGACTGTTTCTATATCGCCAGTAAATGACATCAGTAAAACTTCATCCACGTTCGATTTATTCATTTCTGAAACAGTTAACTTCGCTCTTTCTTCAATTGTAGGCATCGCATCAATGAAAGCATGCATTTCAGGATTGTTCTTTACAGCTTTTTCAGCATTGGGAATCATTCGCTTAAAAGCAGGAAGACTCTCTTTGGCAAAAAAGTGGTGGTGAACATCTACTGTACATTTACCACAGCTTATTTCCTGTGTTTCAAAAGACATAGTGAACCTGCAACTTTGGGTTGTATTTCAACTTTTTTTGGTTTTTTTCGAAAATTTGTTTACTAGCTGAAGAGGAATACGCCTGTTATTGTTCTCTTCGCATTCTTTCAACTCTTAGTTTTCCTTCATTAATTAAAGCCAAGATTTCATTATCTATCAAACCCTGTTGAATTGTCTCTTGGAAAAAAATTTTCCAATCCTCGGTTAATTCTGGTTCGAGTTGGGGATCGTTATCCCCAAGATCACTAATTCTTTCCCACTCTTCTCTATCAAGACCATTTCGCCTTAGTAGTAAGGGTAAAACACCCTTTATCCAAATCTCAAAAGCTGTTGCGGTGTCTTCAATTGCGAGCATCACTAACTTATAGTAATGATTTAGTGAGAAATAGACTTTTTTTTCTGTATCTAGGAGAAATTCTTTCTTTGTGGGAGAAATGGAGATGTCAGTCATTGGGATCGAATAATGTTTCATAACTCGTCGTTTTCTGACTGGTTTTTCTTCTAAACGTTTTATCTCCTCTAATAATGCATCTAACTTTTCTTTGTCAAGAGGCACTAGAATAAACTTTCCCAAAAGCGAATTTTGTACATAAACGAGTGAGTCTATATATAAATCTATATGAATACGGAAATACTCCTTATCGGTCTTCATTCGTTCCGTATGATCTTAAAAACAACGGGATTCTTGTAATCAGGACAACATACAATAATGCTATTAGCATCTTTTTCCCATGGGTAGCTTGCTCCATATTGAAGTCCACAGATATAAGGATACATCGTGTGCCAGGCAGCAGAACAAATTTTACCCTTTTCCTCTGGGTATTCAAATGTGTCGCCCTTTTTATGACCAAAATTACATTTTCCTGCTTCAAGAATTTTGATTACTTCAATTTTTAGGTTTGACATGGTTATTCACTTGAATTTCTGTTATCAGAAAACTTAGTTCATTCCCTTTCAAATGTTACTAAGGGAATTAATTATTGTTATTTTGGATGTTTTCCTTATCAAGAGGATTACCTACATACCATCATTATTTAACTCTAATTAAATAACGGCAATTCACAGGTTTTCGTATTTAGAACTCAAACTATATTTCGTTGTGAGAATTATGAGTAAAACAAAAGTGTTTATGGTCAATACCAAAGGATTGGGGATTGGAGATTCGCTTATAGATCGTTTAGAGCAATTATGGAATCATAAAGAAGTTGGAATAAAGGACTGGATAAAAAAAGGAGAAATAGTCGCGATAAAGACTCATTTTGGCAGTCGTAATCAAACCAGACATCTTCGGCCCATGTATATTAGGAAAGTCGTCGATTTAGTGCGTAAAGCGGGAGGCATTCCCTGGGTTTGCGAGGGAGTTGGCTTATTTTGGGATGAACGGCACAAAGAAGAGACTATGTCGAATGGCCCTGGATATGTACTTTTAGCGAATAGGAATGGCTTTAACATTGGGTCTATGAATGCTCCAGTTGTCATGGATGATGGTATCGTAGGAACCGAGGTATTCAAAGTACATAATGAAAAAGGGAAGTACATTAAAGAAGTTGCGTTGGCAATGGGTTTGAGAATAGCAGATAAAACCCTAATTGTATCACGATTTAAGGGCCATGATGGTGCAGGTTTTGGAGGTGCTCTCAAGCAATTGGGAATTGGTTGTGTTGGTAATGAGGGAAAAGGTGGAGCTCACTGGGGTGGTGGAGAGAATATTTATGTCAAAAGACCAGAGAATTGTACTGCCTGCGGGAAATGTATTAGAATCTGTCCAACACAAGCTCTCTCGCTAGATGAGAATCAGAAAATTGTACATTACCCAGAGAAATGTATTGCCTGTACAATGTGTTTTGCTGTATGCCATTTTGGAATTCCTGCTAAGGAGCTAGAAAAGAAACGGATTTTCGCTGTGAAGCGTCGAATTCCCAGTGTTGAACAAGTAGAACGAATGATGGACAACGCAGCGGGAGTAGTGAAAGGAATAAATAGTGATGGGGAAGAAAGACTGCGATATATCAATATTGCATTAGATATTACAAGTCATTGTGACTGTATGAGTGCAGGTGGAAATCTTCTCGTCCCAGATCAAGGGATTCTATACTCAAATGATCCAATTGCTATTGATCAAGCCTGTGTTGATCTTGTGACAAAAGCACCTGGGATACCTGAATCCCCTGCAGAAACTGGTTTGGAATATTCTGACACAAAAATTGACCCTATTCCTGAAGCAATGGAACCAGATAGCATGAAACTTGGTCTATTTAGTCTTTGGGTAGATGCTGAATCTAGACCCATTATCGCTGAGACCCAACTTGCAGCTGCTCATGCGCAAGGTATTGGCTCACGAGAGTATGAGTTAATCGACATTACTCCTAAAAAAGAGAAAAAGTGATGCATTCTTCTTCTTTCCTTTTTTTAATCCTCAGAGACGATTTTTTGTATAATCAACCAATCCTCCAGCTTTGAAGATTTCTAATGCTTGACTATCAAGTTTAGGAAAATGAAATTCTTCATCATGAAGTTTAATGATACCTATATCAAAATCTACTGAAATTTCTTTGTCTTTTAGTGCGTATTTATTTCGGATGACGTAATCAGAACAATCAAAAGAGATAACGAGCGGGAGGGCTTGATTTATAGCGTTTCTGTAAAAAATCCGTGCGAAAGACTTAGCAATGATACAACTTACACCAACTTTTGCCAAAGAAATTACAGCTTGTTCACGACTACTCCCACAACCAAAATTCTTTCCTGTTACGATGATGTCACCTTTAGCAACTTCTTTTGCAAAATTCGGATTATAATCTTCCATAGCATGCTTTGCCATTTGTTCTGGAGTTAGGGGATCATAAGTATATTTACCCGGGAATATTACATCAGTATTGATATCATCATCAGGGAAAATCCATATCTTACCTTTGAATTTCATTTTCAACCCTCTTCATTGGTGATATACCCCGCGATCGCCGATCTGGCGACCACTGCAGGATTTGCTAAGTAAATTTCAGCATCTCTCGTTCCCATTCTTCCTTTAAAATTACGATTCGCTGTAGAAATTGCTATTTCACCTGGAGCTAATGTTCCTCCATACTCTCCCAAACACGGACCACAAGCTGGAACCCCAATTTGACCCCCAGCTTCAACCAAAATTTCTAATAATCCTTCTTTAATTGCCTGATGAAGTATACTCCTCGAAGCTGGATAAATGAGCAGCCTAACATCAGGATTAATCTGTTTCTCTCTTAGTATATCTGATGCAATTCGGAGGTCCTCAATTCTACCGTTTGTACAAGTACCAAGAAGGGCAACATCCACTTTTGTTCTTGGTAGATCTTCTACTGGAACAACATTATCAACTTTATGAGGTTGGGCCACCCGTGGTGTCAAGTTTGTGAGATCAAAACTGAGTTCTTGTTCGTAATCCGCATCTTCATCCGCTTCTAATTTTTCATATTGAAAATTAAATTGTTTATTCCAAGTATCGGTTACATTATCAACTGGAAAGATACCAGCCTTAGCTCCAGCCTCTGCCGACATGTTACTGATAGTCATCCTGTCACTTATTGACATCTTATCAATTGTTTTGCCATAAAACTCGATAGATTTGTATGTGGCTCCGTCTGCGGAAATTCTACCAATTACATCTAATATAACATCTTTAGCATAAACGTCCTTAGGTAGGAAGTTATCAAAGGTTATTTTTAATGTTTCAGGAACCTTAAGCCACGTTTGTCCAATAGCCCATACAGAAGCTGTTTCAGTCCGACCTATTGGTATACCAGCAGCACCAAATGCGCCGTGTGTCGTAGTATGTGAATCAGAGCCAAGAATCACAACATTTGGTGGTACTAATCCTTCCTCAGGTAGAACTTGATGGCAAATTCCCGTTCCACAATCGTAAAAATATTTTATTCCTTGCTTTTTTACAAATTCCCTAATTATTTTATGATTCTCTGCTTTTTTATAGTCAGGTGGAGGAACAGCGTGATCTAGATCAATGAAAATCTTGTTTGGATCCCACACTTTCCCATTAGGTCCAGTTATCTCATAAAAGGTCTTTGAAATTGCAGCAGAATTGTCATGACTTAGAATCATATGGGGAGAAACAAAAACTATCTCATTCTCGGTTACGCCTTCCTCTTTTCCTGCAGCTTGTGCAAGAATTTTCTGTATTAATGTTTGCCCAGTCATAACTTAATTCCTCTTGAACTTCAAAATAGGTGTCAGAATTAAAATCTTTATTGTTGACATTTACAGGGCTTTAGATCTTGCATTATTTGTTATTACCTAAAAAATGATTATTATTAAAAGAATATCATCAAGAAATCAAGCGGCGAGAAATATAATCATCCAATTTTTTATTTCGGGGGATACGAGTCACAAAGGCATCCATATAACATTGAGTGCATCTCAAACGAAGTGTTCTATGATTAACAGTAGCCGTGATAGTTTGAGTATGACACCATGGACATACTAATTCTAGTTCGGCCTTATTATGAAGATCAACATCCTCTCTGATATCCAACGTCACTTTTGTATCATCCTCATTCTTTAAAGAGATACTTCCTCGAATTCTACAACTTCATAGTAATATATTCAAAATACAAGTCTAATCTCCTCCTATATAATTATATTGTTATGGGTATGTAATTTCTTTGTGTTCTTTTTGTTGAGAACATATTAATTATAGAAATTTAGAAATATACAAAAAATAAGGATTGAAAAGGTGTTTGAACCGATGGGAAGTACAATCATCGAAAAAATTATTGCAGATCACACTACAGAAGATGTAATACCAGGTAATATTGTTTGGATGGAAATCGATGTCCGTTCAGCCCGAGATTTTGGTGGAGCCAACGTTGTTAAAAATTTAGAGAAATATTATCCAAATGAACCACAGATTGCTGATCCTTTGAAGACTTTTTTCACATTTGATTGTGTTGCACCAGCCAAAACAATTGGTTATGCAGAGAACCAACATATAGCAAGAATTTTTGCACGTAAAAATTTGCCCCCAGAACATCTTTATGATGTTGATGCAGGTATTGGTTCTCATATTATGATTGAAAAAGGGATAGCTGTTCCTGGTAACACCGTTGTAGGAACAGATTCACATTTGAATATTCTTGGGGCTATAGGATCCTTTGGACAAGGTATGGGTGATCAGGACATTGCTTTTGCCTTTAAAACTGGCAAGACTTGGTTTGAAGTTCCAGAATCAATGAATATAACGATTGAAGGAACCCCAGCACATAATTCTTTCGCGAAGGATGTTACTTTAGGAGTTCTTCAGCAGATTGGTTCAAAAAAAGCCCTAGGAAAAGCCATAGAATTTTATGGAAGCACCATTGACTCCTTTGATTTAGGGGGAAGAATTACTCTTGCATCTATGGTTACTGAAATGGGAGGTATTATTGGTCTGATCCCTCCAAATGATCAGGTTGTTCAGTACTGTAAAGAACGAAGTGGTAATAATTTCCCTGTATATGAATCAGATACTGATGTGGAGTATATTGAAACATTAGAATTCGATTTTTCAGATCTTGAACCATTGATTGCCTTACCACCATCCCCAGCACATGTTAAACCCGTTGCTGAGGTTGCTGGAACACAAGTTGACTCTGTAGTTGTCGCTAGTTGTACCAATGGTCGATATGAAGATATCTCTATCGTTGCAAAAATACTCAAGAATAAGAAGGTTCATCGAAACGTTATGATGAAGATTGTTCCAGCTACAAAAGAAGTTTATGGCCAATTATTGAAGGATGGTCTTATCAACATTCTATATGAAGCTGGGGCTATCATTACCAATCCAGGGTGTGGTGGTTGTGCTGCAGGTCAGATCGGGATGACTGGAAAGGGCGAAGTACAGGTTTCTACTGGAAATCGTAATTTTGCTGGGAAACAAGGTTCTGGAGACACATATCTAGCTTCTCCAGCAACTGCTGCTGCAACTGCCTTAGCTGGTGAGATATCAGTGCCAGAATTATAATAATAAGATCTGAGGTGAAAAAATGAAAAAAGAAATTATTCTTGAAGGTAGAGCGATGGTAATAAAGGATAAAAATGGGAAAGCCATCGATGATATAGACACGGACATGATTTTTCATAATAAGCATTTACATATCACTGACATCAATGAAATGGGCCAATTTTGCTTTGGTAATCTCCAAGGATGGGAAGATTTCTCTAAAAAGGCAAAATCAGGTGATATTCTAGTTGTTGGAATGAACTTTGGAGCTGGAAGTAGCAGACAACAAGCTGTTGATTGTCTCCAAGCCCTCGGTGTTCAAATGATCATTGGCGAGTCTTTTGGAGCGATCTATAAACGGAACGCTATTAACTCGGGCCTACCTCTTATGATGGCTCCAGAAATCATGTCGGATAATATTGAAACAGGTGATAGTATTAAAGTGAATTTAAAAACAGGAAAAATCGATAATATTTCTAATAATCAATCCTTAAAAGCAGCCACTCCTTTATCTAAGGTTCAATTAGATATCTATCACGCTGGTAATTTATTTGAATATGGAAGAAAGTTAGAATAACTATTAGGAGTTATATACTTCCGAAATAAAAAATATTATAAATTTAATTAGAATAATATAAATCGAAAATTTATCATTCATTACTGGACAGTAAGAATATAGAAATGCAAGAATGAGGTCTTAGTTTGAAGCATGAAAAGAAATATAAGCTTCCATCAGAAAGAAAGAAAAAGCTTAAAAGGAGAAGAACTGGTCTTCTCCCTATTTTGGGTGTTCATTCAAAGTTTGACCTCAGAATTATGAAAGAGATTAAACCTCCTTTTAATAAAAAAACTAGTAAAAAACTAAAAAATCTGAAGTATTAACCTTTATTAAGGATAATCATAAAGATTTTTCCATAGTTTTGCTAACTGCTTCAAGAAATTGTTCCATTAAAGTTTTGGGATCTTCTGATTTTTCTAAAACAGACGATATTACAATCAAATCAGAACCCGCCTTAACCAGATCCTCAACTTGAACTTTTGTTCGGATACCTCCTCCTGTGATTAAAATGGCCTTTTTTTCATGAGCAATTTTTTTCACCTTCCTTACTAGATCCAATCGCCCTGCTATTGAAGCACCAAACCGCCCTGAGCCTGCTTCGAGATAGATCATTGACCAATATTCCCTCCATTTGTAAATTATTTCTTCATATGCCTGATCATCGGTCAATTCTTTAGCGTGAAGCTTTTTACCGACAGATGACTGAGGGCTAAGAACCATATATCCATATTTACGATCAATGGGCCAATGTTTACCTAAAGGTCTACGACACCATTTCATCAACCAATGATATTTCTTCCCTAACTTGAGTACCACCTTAATCCTAAACCTATATGTATTAAGAAGAGTAGGCATTTGAATGAAGTCTGCCAAAGACGAAATTTGTAGAGGATGACCAGGAAATATAACTACAGGGGGAAGTTGGATTTCTAATTGGTGAAGTCTCTTTAAATAGCTATGTACTCCTCTATAAATCTCAGAACTATCCCCAACCCAGATCTCTAGAGGAAGTTTTGTCGAATCCTCGCATTCAGTTAATATTCCTTTTAATGCCTGAAACATCCGTTCAGTCGCTTCACCCTTGTTAGGATCTATCAAGATTGCCAGTTTAGAAATCGTTCTACAACTCCAAATAATCAGACCATGGCATTAAAAACAAATGTGTGGATCTTTATTTACGTCTTGTGTTTAAGATATAACCATTAAGATCAGAGTATCTGAAAATAGTGTTTACCCCGAAAAGATAAAATACTTTACACAACAAATGGATAGAAAACAAATGACTAGAATCATTGATTATCACATCCATACATCTTTCTCTGATGGGTTTTTTAGTCCTCGAGATATGATTTTAGCTGCTGTCGAAAGAGGAATTCAAGAAGTCTGCATAACAGATCACTATTCTACTTGGAAACCCGCTCTTTCGGTTATGGAACTTGAAGAGTATTATGCAACACTTGATGAAATACGAATGAATGAATCGTTACCTACAAAGATTTTTATCGGTATAGAGGTTGATCTTTCCTCGATTGATTTTTTAGATTCCCTCAAAGACTTTCAATGGGATTTAATTTTATTTGAATATGTTTTTACTCAATCATCTTGGGAAAAAAAATTCCAGCAGGTTTTAAACTTCAAAAAAAAGAATCCAAAATTCAATGTGGGTTTAGCTCACACACGTTTTACACGTGTACCAGAGTCAAAAGTGGATTATGTGTTTAGCAAAATATCTGAATTTGAAATCATTGTTGAATTGAATACAGGTTATGGAAATTATATGGATAAATGGTTTAATTACCTTGATGATGAATATTGGTACTCTATAGGTTCCGATTCTCACCATAAGAATAGTTTAGGAAACACAATTTTAGCTTTAAATTTTCTTGAGAAAAGAAAGATCCCTTTCAATCGAATAATTACTCTGTGATCTTACATTGTACAGAAAATGCAAAATAGACTGAAATAAGTGAAAGTAATGGCCCTATTATTTGACCTAGAGGGTATTATTGCCAACTTCTCAGATGAAATGAAGAGAAATTTCCGATTCATTCACTCCTTATCCCTTTTACCTAAGCCCAAGGTTGCTTTTCATGCTGCAGACGCAGATGGTGTTGTATCAGCCGTTATACTAAAATCCTTGAAAGAATTTCAAGAGGCAATATTCATCCCGCTAGGATTTCAAGAAATCCGTCATCCAGAATTTGGTGAATTTCTTAAAGTGTTAAACTGGATAGCTATTATAGATCTTCCTCCCTTTAATGATTCATCAATTGTTCTTTACAGTGATCATCATTTATCAAATAAAGCTATAGCTAAAAACGCAGAAGTGGTTTTATTTGATGAAAATGCCCCTAGCACGGCTTATCTGTTATCAAAGCATTTTGATGAGCACTTGCCTGAAAATTTAAAGTTATTAGCTGATCTAACAACTATTACTGATACAGCTAGTTTTACTGTCCCTCCACTGGAAAATATTGCTTTAAAATTCCTTGAAGCAACACGTCAAGAGCAAGCATGGCTTTTAAATGACATTTGCAGCACTCCTGAATCAATAGAAGAAGTTCTTGCTCTTTTTCATGACCTATCAAGCCAAGAACTAGAAATTTTCAATAACAAAATATATCAACAAAGAATAATAAAGTTGAGAACACTGAGGAAGAAGAGTATTAAGTTAGGAGATCAACTTGAGATGGCAGATGTAATTATAATTGTCCAAGGGAAAGAAAAGATTCTGACATCTGCTTTAGTTCGTACTTTGTTTGAAAAAGGGGTAAAAATATCCTGTATACTTTTCCCAGGTAAACAATTTACTGGGATTTCATTAAGAGTGAATTCCCAACTACCTGCGTCCGTATTGGAACGTTGTCGAGTAGATTATTTAGCAAATAAATATTCTGGTGGAGGTCATCCAAGAGCAGCAGGTGGTAGAGGAACCTCACTCCAAACCACATTAAAAGGAATCATTAACTGGATACAAAAACATGAATTCTCCTATAAACAATATGATCTTCGGAAATCTTAAACTTACTAATACCTAATCTCATTCTTTATTCTTTAGATGAATGAGGAGTATATGGCCCTAAACGCCCAGAAACAACTTCTACTGGAAATCGTTTCTCATTTTGGATTAGTTTTTCCCGTATTGCTTTGCTTAGATCAATTTTTGTATGATAACCTAAGCTTAAGCAATAAATTAGGACATCTGCAAGTTCTTCTTCAAGCTTTGTTTTGAGATTAAGATCTGTTTGAATCTGATCTCTTGCTTCTTCATTTGTGAACCATTGGAATAATTCCATTATCTCAGCAGCTTCGATCGAAATGGACATTGCTAGATTTTTCACAGTATGATATTTCTTCCAATTTCGACGGTTAATAAAGTCCGCGACTAGCAGCTGTAATTCTTTTAAAGAGTCTGGGCAAGTCATTTGCATTCCCAAGCAATTCAAGATATTAAAGAACGTTTCTATCAATCTATTCCTTCTTAGATAAAGATAGTGATTCATTCAAGTTTCAAAAAAGTTTATTCTTGAGGCTTACGACCTTATTCATTATGTAAAGGTAATCCTCGGTGATTTGCAATCTATGATGGTTACGATTGATTATTCCAAGTTGTTCAAGCTGTTTGATGTAATAGGAGACCATAACTTTGCTGATTCCTGCAAAATTGACGATGTCCTTTTGAAAGCCTTTGTTCCCGTTTGATCTTAAGAACAGTAATATTGTTCTTACATTCTTGTTCTGGGTAACTGCAAACCACTTTTTTTCCTTTAATGAAAAGTGACCTTGACCTAAAAAGAAGTGTTTACATCGACCCAACCTTAATGTCTCAATTCCAGCAGCTTCAAGATGATTTAGATGATATTGAATAACTCCTATAGCGAGTCCAGTTACTCGTTGAATTTCTCGAAGCGTTATCCCAGGGCTTTGTTCAATGGTTTGTAGAATGATTGATCTATTTGTCGGAGCCTCACCATTTTGATTTTTACTTTCGTGGTTTTCTATTCTAGTTTTCCCGAAAAAGAGCAACGAAAAACTTGATATTGTCTCTGATACTTTTTTAATTTGAGCAAATCCATCGGTACTTTGAATATAATAGTTTGTCATGTATTCAATATAATCAGGGGGATTTACAGAAAGAACTAAAACCTTTTTACTTTCACTCGAATTGAAAATATGAGTAAAAGCCAAAAAGTGAAAAATAGATAGGAATAGTAGTAGTACAATTAATAAGCTCAGAAGTTTCTTTCTTCTCCTCGTACTGAATATTGACTCCACCATCATATCTTACTAGTTATTACTATCTTTTATACTTTCTGTTAGTTAGGAAATTGTACTACTGTCTTCAACATCAACAGGAAGTATGGTAATTGTACCACAAAATTATAAAATGAAAATTGCAGGGGTTATGACCAGTTGTAGCTTATAATTCGGCTTAACTTTAAAATTTAGACGTTATAAGTTCATCAAAGTATTTATCTGGGATTTTCTTCATGACCTCTAAGTTTCTTCAAATGATTAGGCCATTCATGTCAATAACTCCAGAAGTTATCAAACCAAATCGTGAGATTCATTTTAATGAAAAAGTAGTTTGGACATTGGCAGCTCTTATCATTTATTTTGTAATGGCATCAACTCCAATTATTGGTGCTAAATCTGAAGGAGCTGACCATCTTGCTTTTATGCGGACAATTACAGCCTCAACTCAGGGTTCTTTGGCTGAACTTGGAATTGGACCAATTGTAACAGCTGGACTCATTATGCAAATCTTAGTGGGTTCAAAAATTATCAGTGTAAATATGGGGGATCCAGAAGAAAGATCTCTCTATACTGGTACACAGAAGGTTATGTCAGTAGTAATGACAATTATAGAGGCGAGTGCATTCCTGATTGGAGGATCTTATGGAACTAACCTTAGCCTTGAAGATCAATTGGCTATAATTACCCAACTATTAGCTGCAGGTATCATCATCATTCTTCTTGATGAGATGATTCAGAAGGGTTGGGGTTTAGGATCAGGAATCTCCTTGTTCATCGCAGGAGGTGTCGGATTACAAATTTTCCAGGGATTATTCGCCTTACATACAATTGGGGAAGGATCAGGTGATCGCTCTGTAATTTCGATGAGAGGGATTGTTTTTTCATTTTATTCTTGGGCAACACAACGAGGATTAATCGAAGCAATTCATGTTTTATTTTTCCGATATAACCCTACAGAGAATGTGAATCTTCCTTCCCTGTCTCTCCTTTCAATAATCGCTACCATTGTTGTATTCATCGTTGTCATCTATTTTGAATCGATGCGGATTGAAATACCGATATTGTATGCACAATACAAGGGGATCCGTTCCTCTTATCCTATTAAACTGCTTTACGTGTCAAATATCCCAGTCATATTATCTTCTGCCGTATTTGCTGACATTTATTTTATCGCTCAAATGGTCTGGAATATTATTGGTAAGCAAAATCCTAATAATCCATTAGTTGCTTTTCTAGGACAATTTGAAGAAGTTTCTGGCCAATATAATCCGACAGGGGGTCTCGTTTATTT
>JAHQWW010000089.1 GCA_029856365.1 Candidatus Hodarchaeota archaeon | reverse complement strand
CGGAGCTGCCTCGTAATCTCCTGGGTATAGCTCACGGGGATCCTTTGCGTGCATACCCCATCGGGGGTCCCAATTGTTGATATAGAATCCTTGATGACCCCATCCGAGTACCTTTTCAAGTCTACCCCAGCTGGAGGCATTTATTTCGTTGATGAAAGGTTGAATAGCTACATTTGAGTCGATAATGTTGATCTCTCCGTTGCTTAGAGCTGAGACAGCTGATGCGGCTGTTGCAATGAGTTTACAATTGATTTCAGGGATCATGTCTGGGTTGTTCAAATATTCGTGCCCACGCAATGAGCCATCGTAATATTCATTTAGAACCAATTTAACTGAGCTTTCAGTAACATCTGAGGCTTCTAGGTCCCACTTATAAGGTCCAGTGCCTAAGGGAGGAGCTGTAGTGGTAGTTGCATGAGTTGGCCATTGATCATAAGGAATTTGTTCCATTTCTGCCTTTGATAGGATGTTTACCCCAGCTAAATAGCCATCTGCATAGCAGTTGAAATCATTGAATGTGAATTCAACGGTATCCTCATCGATTTTTACAACGTTAGATGCATTTAACCATGCACCCAAATCCGTACCACCAACGGAAACTGTATCTGGGTTGAGAAACGCCTTAAATGAAAAAACAACGTCGTCAACAGTGCAATCTGAGCCATCACTGAATTTAATGCCATCTTGGATATCGAATGTCCACACCAATCCATCATCACTCACTGTCCAGTCTTTTGCGACCTGTGGATAGTATGTCAAGGGATTTTCGGGGTCACAATTAATAAAGAGGCTTTCAAAACAACCACCAGTACCTATCCCTGCAAGCCAGTCGTAGTAGGAGCTCACCCTAAACGGATTCGTGTTCTTCAAGTCACCTGGAGTTTGTACCGTAACTGCGGTAGCTGTCTCGTGGGTCCAGTTGTACATGTTAGGATAGTCGTAACTAAATGATACTCCATGTAAGTCTGGATCCAAGGCCCACAAATCCATGAGTTGTAACACAATGAAATAGGGCAGATTTTCTTTGAACCATGCTTGAAATTCTTGTATGGCTTCCACTCGTTTTTCTAACGTTTTCTCGTTCAAAGAACGCGTGATCATATCATTAGAATCAGGGTCATTGATATATCCGATGTTATATCCTGCAGGGGCATAATTGGCTTCCCCAAACCATTGTGAGACATCAGCCTGAGGAGATCCAGTCCAGCCAATGAAGAAGGCATCGTATCCACCGTGCTCATAGTCAAAACCTTGTTTCTCAATAGGTGGAGTAAACACAGCTACAGCAACATTCCAGTTCGCGTACTTGAGTGTCACGTCGATACCGATTTCTTGGAATGTTTTTGTGACTAACGCAGCCCATTGCATCCTATCGTCACGCGAGGTTGGAGCCTGGATTACCATGCTGAAGTACCCTCTTCTTTCTTCAAGATCATCTGCAGAGTCATTGTATCTGTAACCAAAAGCTGATTCCATTTCGTCTAGCCCTTTTTCTATGCTGAACTCTCGAGCAGTAACGGTTGGGTCGTACCCGCCGACGTTCGCCTCAATGGGAGTCGCAAGCAACGCGCCTTGCCCTAGCAGAACGCTGTCTATGATTTGTTGTCGAGGGATAGCATAATCCATTGCTCTCCTAATAGCTAGCCTATCCTCGTCATTTAATTCCGTAAAAAACTCTACTGGCGTCATTCTTGCACCAGAAGCTGGAATTGTAGTTGATAGGGCGAATATACCGCCGAACAATAGGCCTAGTATTATAGCCATTTTTAGTTTTCGCATTTTTAATATCTCGTATGTTTCTTGTGTGTTTCAAGACTACTGTCTTGAACAGTTGTATCACCTTCTGATTTCTTAAAAATATTGTGTCTGATAATTTGACATTAACTCAATAATCATCAACACATCATCAACACATCGTCGTTATTTCATACAACAAAATCCTTTAAATGAATTGCCGAGTAAGCTCTTTTCTGGGTAATTCCTTCTGGAAAATGCAATCCGATTATGATAGGTGGAACTGATGACTAATGAAATTACAAGTAAATCTAGCAATTTAAGAATTTTCTGGTTATCAATCATTATTACTGTTGTTTCAGGAATATGGGGGTTTTTCAGTCCAGGCAGGATAGCACAGAGAACTGGAATTCAATTACTAAATATAAGAATAGCGTCGCCTTTTGTCCTTATTGTGATGCTATTTATTTCATTAACGGTCCTAATAATCGGTTTTTTAACGGATTGGGAGTTGCAAATTGGGTCTAACATAACGGTTCATTCAAGAGAAATCTTACTCTTTGGAAGTATCCTTGTTTTCTTTACTTCTTTCTCGTTTTGTGGTCTTGATGTGCTCTTATTCGTTCTTTATTACTACGAAATTATAATCTTCACAATTTACTGGGTCTTTAGTAAGACTATTATACCCTCCATAGTAGTGGGCTTTATCACTGCTATATTACTACTTTCTGGTGGTTTATTAGTATACAGAAAGTCAGACTTAAAGATTTTCAAATGGACAATATCTGTTGACCAATCATCTAATCTACTTATTTTAGGAGTCGTTTCACTTCTACTATCACTTTTTATCATCAGCTTAACTCAACCTAATTATGGTGGTTTTCCCACAACTATCCAAAATCTTCCTTTTGGCTCTTTATTCAATGATGTTCTTTTTGGTTATTATCTGAATCAAGAAATTTATCTGTACCCCCTAGTTATCTTCATTTGTGGTTGTTACTTCCTGAGAATATCTTTGAACAAACCTTCCTCCCCAATTGTTACCACGAGTTTAGTGGAATCTTTCGGAAAGACTTACAAGAAAGTGCAAAAAGCTTCTCAGCGGTTTCTCCTCTTCATGATATTTTTAGTGATATTACTCTTTATATTGCTTGGGGCTCAATATATAATAGGTCTTGATAGAACCTTACAATCACTATTTAATTTTCAAGCTGAATTATTCAGAGGAATCACAATATACCCAGGAATCCAGATTGGAGCAATCCAGCTTTTAGTCCTATCCTTTATCCTCCTTATTTTGGTTTACTTACCCAGAGGCATTAGACCATTTATCGATGATAGAGTTATTAGGTACACATTACGCAGGCTTTTCATTATACTTCCAATATTCATCGGTGTTTCAATAATCAGTTATGCTTTGATGGTCACCACAGGTAATCCCATAGAACTAATGATGACAGCTTACACCTTTCCAAGAGGCAGAGCAGAATACAGAGAGCTGTTAAATCGGGTTTATGGTCTCGATGCTCCTCCACAGACACAATGGTTTAATTGGTTCTTCCATTTTATTATGGGAGACATGGGTAATTCCCTTTTTGGTGGTGCAAGTGTGAGTTCTTCAATTATTGATAGGATTGGGCCCACATTGATGATCAGTATCTTCCCTCTGCTTTTAACTCTCCTAATTGCTATCCCCATTGGTGTTTACGCTGCTGTAAAACAATATTCTCTAGCCGACAATGCTATCTCTATTTTTGTTGCAGTGGGACTATCTGTTCCTATATTTCTATTTATTATTGTCTTAATCATACTATTTTCGTACTATATGCCAATTCTTCCATCTGGGGGTATGGAACTAGACAAAAGTACCGCTCAAGGGGTCACCTCACTGTACGCTAAAGCATACTTTGACACATTTATTCAACAACTTTTTACGTGGGAAACTTGGGATCTCTTCTTCCATTTAATCATTCCAGTAGTATCTATCACCACAATTTCGCTCGTTCTTTACGTTCGATTAGTAAGGTCTGGATTACTAGAAGTAATAAGACAAGACTACATTTTATCTTCCCTAGCATATGGTTTTTCACAGAGAACAGTAATTTGGAAACATGCTATTCAAAATGTTATGATTCCTATAATAACATATATAGGCTTAAGCATTGGTGGTCTGCTAGGAGGAGCTCCCATAACGGAAACAACTTTAGCATGGCCTGGCCTTGGAAGGTATGCAGTAGGGCGATTCCTCCAATATGACTACCCAGTCGTCATGGGTATAATCATGATAACAGCGCTTCTGATTTTGCTAGCAAACCTCTTTACAGATATCTTATATTCGATCATTGATCCAAGAGTTTCTCTTTAACAGCTTATTATAGAATTGGGGTCATTAAAATGTTTGAATCGAGAACACAAAGAAGAAAAAAGAAAATGCTAAGAAAAAAATATAAAAAAGCAGAAGAACTTTCAGGTAGTCAGCTTGCTATTGCTTTTCGACGGTTCAGGAAGAATAAGGCAGGGCTGCTTGGATTAATTCTCTCAACTGGTGTAATCCTAATGGCTCTTTTGGCTGATGTTCTCGCGCCTTATGACCCAGCTACATATTTCTTGATCCACTATCCAGGTTATGTTCCTTCATATCAACCCCCTGGTGTGAAAGAAGGTGCACAACTTTTTGATTATACGAACTATGTGTTTAATCCAAGTTTTGAGTTTCCCCTAAGTGAATGGTCAAATGATTGGCAAATAATAAATCTAAATACCTCTGGAATTCCTAGTGGAATAGAACATGGGTCGCACGCTGCTCGGGGTTCTAGTCAAGGAGGAGAACTGACTCAAGACATCACTGCGTATAAAGACCTTTTTTTTATAGAATTATCATTTGAAGCCTATGTTGTTGGGGAACCTGCCACTCTATCTGTCATTTTCACCAATGAAGATGGCAAAGAAGATCAAATAGATCTTACTCTCAGTGAAAATCGCTGGAATTCTGTGGTACTTGCTTTACAAGATGATTATGGATTGTCAGTTCGAAAGGAGAAACAAGAAAGCATAAAGATGTCCTTAAGAGTTAATACTGGCTCAGATGTTATAGTCGATAACTTCAATCTCAAAGCAGGGGAATATTTCAAAAATGTACACTATATGGGCACCAATTATAAGTCTGAAGACTTATTTTCCAGGTTAGTGCATGGTGCTCGTGTTTCCCTCTTAGTTAGTTTTGGTGCAATTTTTATATCTTTATTCATCGGTCTTCCATTAGGTCTAGTAGCAGGATATTACCGAGGAAAAGTTGATGAAATTGTCATGAGAATAACAGATGTATTTTTGACTTTGCCTTTTTACTTTGTAATGATCCTTGTTATTGTAGTAATTCAAAATACTCGATGGGTAGACAATCTATTAATCGAGATGGGGCTTAGTACTCAGGTCATTCTCATTGCTGTAATGATTGGCCTTGGTATATTTGGGTGGATGGGTATCACGCGCCTTGTTCGTGCAACTATCTTCCAAATTCGTGAATCGGACTATGTAGAAGCAGCACGTTGTATCGGGGCATCCAACAGGAGGATCATGATAGTTCACATCTTTCCTAATGTTTTAGCACCTTTGATAGTTGTTGTTACTTTGGGTTTATCTGCCAACATCCTAGTGGAAGCAGGTCTTGCATTTCTTGGTTTCACCACTGAAGATCTATCTAGCTGGGGTCGTGAGCTTAGCAATGGATTTGATTATGCTACGGTTGCTTGGTGGTCAGTATTTTTCCCCGCAATCCTTATTATCATAGCTGTTATGTCCTTTAATTTATTAGGCGATGGTCTACGGGACGCATTTGATCCTCGGTTGCGATAATTCATAAAAACAACCAAAGTCATTTTTAGATTGGTGTGATCAGTATTGACGACAGTAGAGAAAAGTATTAGTGAAGACGATATAAAAATTTCCAGTGAAGACGATGACATTCTTGTTGATGTCAGGGATCTAACAACCTATTTTTACACAGAATTTGGTATTGTCAAGGCAGTTGAAGGCGTTTCTTTCCACATAAAAAAGGGAGAGTTTTTTGGCTTAGTAGGGGAATCTGGTTGTGGAAAAACCGTGACAGCATTGTCCTGTTTAAATCTAGTTAGATTCCCAGGAATGATAGAAGGAGGACAGGTCTTTTTTAAGGGGAAAGATGTTTTAAAGCTTAAAGACAAAGATATTCGAAAGATTCGGGGAGCAGAAATTTCCATGATTTTTCAGGATCCTCTCTCGTCTCTAAATCCCGTATTTACCGTTGGAGAACAGATAGCAGAGGTAATCAGTCTGCATGAAGATGTTAAAAAAGATGTTGCGAAAGAAAGGGCTATCAAATTGATGGAAGAAGTTGGAATTCCTCTAGCGCAAGAACGAGTTGATGATTATCCTCATCAGTTTAGTGGTGGTATGCGACAACGTGTAATGATTAGTAGAGCTTTATCCTGCAATCCCACTTTACTTATTGCAGATGAACCGACAACTGCACTTGACGTTACGATTCAAGCACAAATCCTTGAAATAATTCGTGGTTTGCAGAAAAAGTTTGGCATGTCTGTTCTATTAATAACCCATAACCTTGGTATTATTGCGGAAAATTGCCAACGGGTTGGTGTGATGTATGGGGGTCATATAGTTGAAACAGCTGCAGTTAAAACAATTTACAAAGATCCACGCCACCCCTATACTCAAGCTTTGATGGCCGCTATTCCACGACTCGATTTAAGCATAGATAAACTACAAACATTACCTGGTAGCGTACCTGACCTAATTGATCCACCAACGGGCTGTCGATTTCACCCAAGGTGTTCATACGCCACAAGTAAATGCGCAGAGGTAGTTCCTCCCTTGAAAATTTGGACTTCTGATCATGAGGTAGCATGCCACCACCACGAGGAGATCAATGCATCAAAGGATTGAATTCAAGAATGACAATAAGTAATCAAACCTCCAGTGATATCATTTTAGAGACAAAAAATCTGAAGAAATCGTTTCCAGTTTATGTTAAAGGTGTCGTTAGGAAAACCCTAGTTGGATATATACGAGCTGTTGATGATATCACTATTAAGATAAGGAAGGGGGAAGTTTTTGGCTTAGTTGGTGAATCTGGTTGTGGGAAAACGACTTTTGGTCGTGTCGTCCTCAACCTACTCCCTCCAACTAGTGGAGATGCTATTTTTGACGGTCAAAGGATTTTTGATATGAAGGACCGAAAAGAAGCACTCTGGTTTCGCAAGCAAGCGCAACTAATTTTCCAAGATCCCTACCTTTCTTTGAATCCCCGTTTATCTGTTAGTGAAATCATTGGAGAGGTGTTCATAATTCACTCAAGAGGTATGTCAAAGCAAGAACGACGAGAACGGGTAGTAAAACTCCTTAATCTTTGTGGGCTAGAGGATTACCACGCTTTGCGGTATCCTCACGAATTCAGTGGTGGGCAACGTCAACGGATAGGTATTGCCCGCGCGTTAGCAGTTGAACCCCAGTTAATTGTTGCTGATGAACCTGTGTCTGCTTTAGACGTTGCGGTTCAGGCTCAGATTCTCAACCTATTGAAAGATATCAGAAAGCGCTTCAACCTCACATATATCTTCATTGCTCACGACTTAAGTGTTGTTAGGCACATCAGTGATCGAATTGCCGTGATGTACCTTGGGAAGATTGTAGAGCTTGCACCTGGCGAAGATTTCGTCAGAAATCCTCGACATCCTTATACAGAAGCCTTAATCTCAGCCATTCCCATTCCAGATCCTACTCTAGAAAGAAAACAAATAATCCTCCCTGGGGATGTCGCAAGTCCATTGAATATCCCATCAGGATGCAGATTCAGAACAAGATGTATCTACGCAAAACAAAAATGCTCTGAAGTGGAACCTCCATTCGAAGAAATTTCCCCTGACCACTTCGTGGCCTGTCATTATCCAGTTGAATCTAAGTTATTCTAAATTCGGAGTTAAGACTATCAAACAGGTTGGAGTAATGACTGGATTCCAGAAAAATAATGAACAGGAAGTAAAGGAAACTCCTACAGAAAAGGAATCAGAGATTAAAACTGCAATTTACCCGCAGCTTGAACCATTATCGTTTAGTGCTTTTCTGCGAAAAATTGGGCTGGGATTGTTATATTCCTTTCTTGCTGCTTATGTTTATTCACTGATATCAGGTAGTAGATTACCTGCAGCTTGGGGAATGTCACTCCTGATAGTTGCTGGTATCTATTTTCTTATTGGTGGATGTAGTGATCTGACTCAAACTTCCGCTAAAAAAAGTCTAGACCAATATTTAGCAACCATTGATCGTACAGGAAAGAGAGAGGAAAAATTCAAGTACAATGTAAGTTTTTTTCAGTTTGGCAAGAATTATGAATACATAGCGGCAGCTATCTGTTTATTTGCGATTTCATTCTTGATTTCAAGTATGGTAAGTTAGCAATTTTATAATATGTTAAACATCGCAGTAGACAGTCATTTTGATCAAATCTTTTCTACTGTGATAAATAAAATAGAAAAAACAGAATTTCAGCTATCGAAAGATAAATATACTATTTTACTGAGAAATAACTTGGTTTTTCATGGCAACAACTCTTCCTAAGCGAAATGTTACACGTAATCGATGGCGCTCATTTCTGATAATAATTGGAATAGCTATTTCAGTTGGGCTTGAAACAGGAATAGCTGTAACTATTGATTCGTTATATGGAGATTTCATTGAGAGTCATCGAGGAGATAATTTTACTGATATCACCATCCATCCGAAAGAAAAAACAAGAATAGAAGAAATGAAGAGCTTATCTGAATTAGTAAAGACAATACCAGGAACAAAAAAAGTAGGTCTTGTTGCAACGATTAATTATATGGAGGAGTTGACAGAATCAACGGAAATCCCCAATAACATTTTAATATATGGATTAGAAACAGGAACACATCCTGATTTTCCTAACATTGAATTAATTTCTGGCAATCGTACCTTGGAACCTGGTGAGGCCATAATTTCGCAATCAATTTCTGATTTCATCGATATAATGCCTGGGGAAACATATTTTCTTCCTAAGAATTCTGAGTATAATTTTCTTGGTTCAAATATAAGAATATCAGGAATTATGAATGATAAATCACACTTTGGTAATTATTTAGGTTATTTATTCGTTCTACTAGATATTAACTATTTGGTTGATAGGTTTTCAAATACCTCTCATTTGAATTATCATTTAGTAGTTCAAGTTAATGATTTTGTCAAAATTAATGCCATTGCAGAAGAAATCGAAGATACTCAGGGGTTAGGTTTGGATTATTATGTTTATCGAGAGAAATCAATTAGTGAAAACGAATTATTAGCTATTCGATCGTATCAGGCGGCATTGAATCTAATAATTATTGCTTCATTTGCCATAGAGTTTCTATTTATTACCAATATACTGACAATCAATGTTAGAGAACGATCGAAAGAATTTGGTGTTTTAAGAGCAATTGGTACCTCAAATCGTCAAATTATTACTTATCTTGGACTGGAAATATTAATCTATAGTGGACTTGGGAGCCTTATTGGAATTACGATTGGAATCGGGTTTTCCGTGATACTTATAGGTTTTTTGAACCTTAATTTTCCTACCTTAAGCATTGAAGTGTTATTACTTCTGCCAACTTCCATAATTACAACCTACATTACTGGAATTCTTGTAGCTTTGATCTCTGGTTTATACCCGATTTTTACAGCAATAAATCTCCCCGTTGTTCAGAATATCCACTGGAAAATGAGAAAGAAAAAAGCTTCCACAAAGAATTGGATTTATCTAGTAATACTTGGTGCTTTATTAACTGTTATCGGAATTGGAACTACCTATTACATTGGACCTAGCAGATTTTTAGCTTTTGAAATTATTTCTTGGCATTTCTTTGTAGTTTTTTCGATTTTTATTGGAACATTACTTCTTGAAGCAGGGCTATTACACTTCATACCGAATATAGGAATGAAACTAATGATCTGGCATAGATTAGTACCCAGAACCATTGCTACAAGAAATATTAGGAGAGAATTTCAAAAATCTATTGTGACAATAATGGTAGCAGCTCTTGCGCTTACATTCATTCTTGTAGTTGGAATCACATCAAGAGCTGTCATTGGAACAATTCCTGCTTACTACAACGAACGTTATGGAGTAATTGATATTGTTGCTGAGACTAAAGTCAGTACATCATATCCCTCACGGTTTGTTAACCAGTTGGTGTCCAATAATACTAATATAGAAAGAGCAGCATATTTGTTGCAGCAAAGAACTAAGATTGAAAACGTAAATGGTTACGTTTTTGGAATGGATCCCAATTCTTACAATTATTTCTTTAAGGGGACAACCTTAGCGCCAGCTGATCCTGATATTCCAAAATTAATGAATAAAACAGAAAAAGGGGTCATAATCAGCCATCTTCTTCGAGATCGTATCGGATTGAGGATTGGTGAGAATTTAACAGTCCAGGTGACATCAAATTCAAGTACCGAGGTAATAATTACTGGTATTGCCGCCAGTAATCCATTCTTACATCAAGGCCTTTACATATTCTTCTCAGACGCGTTGTTTCAAGATTTTTGGCAAAATTATACCGCTAAATGGTTTGTAATGTCCATTTCACAAAGCAGTGAACCTCTTAAAACCATTACGGATCGTCTATCGTTCAAGTACCAAGACATATTTCAAGAAGTTATTTCTATTGATTACTATACAAAGGTTATAGAAAAATCTTTGATTGTACAAACTGCTCTTTTTCAGATGCTATTTCTTCATACTTTCCTCTTATCGGGATTAGCTCAGTTCATCTGCATTTTGATTTCAACTCTAAAAATGGAGAGGGAAATTGGTATAATGCGTGCCTTAGGATTATCTAAAAGAGAAGTTATTTCGACCTTTTTTGGAGAATCAACTCTCTTAGGAATATCAGGGGTAATTCTGGGCATTATGAATGGAGTAATCGGAGGAGAATTGATGGCTTGGTACATAAGTCAATCAATCCCTATTGAAACAAATATTTCTTGGACATTAATCGCTTTCTGGGTTACTGTTGCCTTTCTGATAACGGTTATCAGTACAATAATTCCCAGCTATCGTTCATCTATCAAAAATGTTGCTAATGCTATTAATACCTATGTTCCAAGACAAATGCGGAGGACTCCCTTAATTTGGCCTGGTTGGGAAAAGGTCATTGATGAATATCTTGAGGAAAGATCTAAAGGCTTGCATCCAAACCTAACTTCCCCAAAAGGTAAGAAAGACCATTAATTTTGATTCTATGTGTTAAGGCTTATTTCTAAATTATTAGAGGATTCCCCCCCGAATAATAGTATGTGAATATTTTCAGGTTTATGGTAACTTATATGCGATTAACATCTGATCAACCCACTCTGCAAATGTTAATTCTTCATTGAGGATTTTTGAAACCTGTATTTGGTATTCTTTTGCTGCTGCCTCAGTGGGAATAATAATGAAACTCCCAGATTTACCTTTTATAGCTTGCATTCTTATCATTGGGCTATCTAGTTTGGAGGTAGAATCTGCACAAGCTAATTCCAGCGTTAAAAGAAACAAGAAATCATGAACAGTTAAATCTGGGAAAGTGTATTTTTCCATGTTGTCAGATGGCGAGAGGTCAAGAATGATACGGCTCCAATCGAATATCCATGATTCTTCAGTGAACCAATGAGTAAAATATTCTTCTCTTTGGGCCCGAATTTCTGATAAAACAATAAGATATCTGATCATACATTCTCGAACTCTTTTCATCAAATTAAGACCAGGCTTATCATACAAAAAGTTAAGCTTAGCACGAACCTCACTTAACATGATCATCAATTTAATTATCTCTTCTAATTCCTTCTCACTTGGGATTGGGATATATTCTGATATTCTTTCCAACCAAGTAATCGTCTCACTAATTTGGGCTTCAGTTCTCTCCGTTTTAGAAATTGCTTTAAATACCCGTTTTATATTATCTTCATTGATAGTTCTACGCATCTTATCTTTCTCTGGGAATTCGCTACGCTGTTTAATGAGATCACGAACAGAAATTTCGGAATGTCTAATAATTTCCATTTATTTTTTCACCTTTAATGGTATAAATCAATTGAAGTAAAACCTGTTTCAATGTTTATGCATAAATTTAGGTCATTAATAAATAAATTCTTTGCTGAAGCGTTGTTCATAGAGAATTAAAACAAGCCGAAGATTTATTAATCTTGTAAGGATACTATCTTTAATATAGTTAAATCAAAAGCAAAATCCATTTTCCAGTGTTATACTCGAAAGGTGATCTATCTATGTGTCCGACCGCATTTGTCATGATTAACGCAGAGATCGGTGAGGAAAAAGCTGTTTTAAAATTCCTAACCGAGGAGCTTAGTATCGATGAAGCTCATGTAGTGTATGGTGTCTATGATTTAGTTGCAAAGATATCTGCAAATGACATGAAAAGTTTAAAAGATACTGTGATCAATAAAATACGTCAAGCAAATGGAGTTCGGTCCACTCTTACAATGGTCATTGTTCGAGGTAAGTAGAAAAGCTTTAAACTAGCTATCACATGCTTTTTTTACCACTACTACTTTTAGACCTGTTTTCGTTATGGAGGAGAACTCCAAAGAATGAAAACACCTCATTTAGGAGCCACAGAGTAAAACAAAGTAATTCAGGGTGTGGCTCTATTGATTAATCGAGGATATAAACATGCGTCACGAATGTGATCTAGATTCAGCAATCCTTGCACCTGACGTTCCAACCCTAAGCCAAATCCTGAATGTGGAACTGTACCGTATTTTCGCTGATCAATGTACCAATAATAAGGTTTTGTGTCAAGGCCTTCTTCCCTCATTCGCTGTAGGAGAATTTCGAGGTCATCCTCTCTCTGTGAACCACCAATGATTTCTCCGACATTTGGTATTAACAAGTCCACGGCATTCATGACTTCGGGATTTTCAGGATTTAGTTTCATGTAAAAAGGTTTCATCCCTGTTGGAAAGTGAGTTAAGAAAGTAGGACTGCCGATTTCATCAACTAAAGCTCTCTCAGGCCCTTCAGTAATTTCATCTCCATACTCTAAATATTCTCCAGATTCCCCTTTAATTCCATGTTCTCGTAAAAGACTAATAGATTGCTCGTAGGTTACTCGCTCAAATGGTTTAGATGGAATCTCTACTGAAGGGTTGAATTTTTCTAGTATGACATTTTCTTTAGCTTTCGAATATACAAAGACAATCATATCTTCCATAAACTCTAAGAGGTCCTCGAATTCATACCAAGGCATTTCTGCTTCAATATGAGTGTATTCAGTGAGATGTCTTCTTGTACGTGATTTTTCAGCGCGATAAGAGGGTAATACACAGAACACATTACCCAGACTTGCTAAGACTGTTTCGAGATATAGCTGACTCGATTGTGTGAGATAAGCTTCATGTTCGAAGTATTTGAACGCAAAAAGCGTTGATCCACCTTCTACTTCTGTTTGAACAATTGTGGAAGGAGTAACTTCAACGAAGTCTCTACCATAGAAAAAATCTCGAAAACTTCTGGTGATATAATCTCGGAACCGCATAATATCGGAAGCCTGTTCACCCCGTAGAACTAAGTGCCTTTTATCTAATAAAACTTGAGGACCAGAATCAGGACGAATCTCATATTCCAATTCAGGTGAAGCATAATCAATAACTGGATTTATTGCAGTAAGTTGTAATTCAATACCAATATAAGGAGCCCGTTTATCTTTTTTAACAATACCTTCTGCAGTTATTGCAGTTTCTCGGGTAAGCTTTTCAGCCACTTTAAAAACAGTATCTCCAACTGTTACTGCTTTAACAACTGCTTGAACGTAACCTGTAGGATCTCTAATGACTAGAAAAATCAGACGTCCTTGGTGCCGAACATGATGAAGCCATCCACGAACTTGAACCTTTTCATCGACTGTTTCCTGCAGTTTTTTAATTGGAATATATTTCACTTGATCTTCTCACCGCAAAATCTTATGTTTCTAGCTGGATTTTCCTAATTATAAAAAACAGGCTAGCACTTCTTTTTGGTTATAAAGTCTTATTCTCTTCAAAAATCAATATATTTTTAGAAACAACTAAGTTGAGGAGCGAATTGGGAGAATTAACCAAATTATAATCCAAAATATTGCAAGATACGATAATATGAAGATTCCTCCAAGGTAGATATGTGTCTCAGTCCAGATATTAGTGGGAAAACACATGCTTAGATTAATTAAAATTAAAATTCTCAGTAGATTCAGTAAATAAACACCTATAACACCAATTGTTCCAAATAAAATCACCTGTTTCCTCTTAAAGATCCGATTAGTCCTTGTAACGTTTACAAAGAAAAAAAAACTACTTAAGAAGATTATTAAGCCATAAATACCTGAACATGAATCAACAATGGAGATTCGAGCAATATAATCTATCTGAAAAGTTGTGGTGTCTATTACTGTTATGTTATCTTGAGAGGAACTGCTGAAAAGGATTAAGAAGGATAAAAGTAGTGAAAATGTAGCTATAGGCAAGATTTTTGTGATAGAATTCGAAGAATGTTTCTCTAATGACTGAAAAACATAAAATGAACCGATTAAAATAACTAAAGGAATGAAATCTCCGTATTTCAACAGTAAAACGAGAAGGTGTGAGGTCAGCTGAGTGAGAATCGTTACAACAGGAGTATTCATAATCATCTGATCGAAGTGAAAGATAATGTAAAGAATGATAATGTTAGTTAGTGGTGGGAGAATCAATCGCTGATTATCTTTCAAGATAAAATGAGCAAGCACATATGAGAAAAGGACAATTTGTCCCACTACTACCCAATCTGAAGTAAACTGAGTTAGGAGTGCGAGAATGACCCATAAAAATATTATTATTTCATAGATAAATATTGACTCAACTTTTTGAGAGCTTGATTCAATCAAAATGTCTTATTCCTAGGTTTTGTGATTTAAGGATGAAGAATATGGTTAATTCTTTAAGTATTATTGAATAATTTAATATATAGATTCATTAGAAAAAAAAAAATGGACCGATGAAAAATAAATAATTAAATAATATCTTATACTTTTGAAATTTTAAAGCAATAGTATTATTATTCGGAAAAAAAATTATACAGAGTGATTTAAATGAGAAATAATGAAGATAAAAAAGGCTTCGTCTTCAAAATCACAGATCTATTGAAAAAATTCAGTAGAGTGAACTTATTGGCGACGGAGCAGTAGGGAAAACCTCATTAATCAAAAAATACACTCAAGGGAGTTTTCAAAGGGACTACATTAAAACATTAGGAGCACAATTTTCAAAATATGATGAGGAAATTGAAGGAGATAATTGTAAATTATTTTTCTGGGATATA
>JAHQWW010000088.1 GCA_029856365.1 Candidatus Hodarchaeota archaeon | reverse complement strand
GATTAACACACAATTATTACGATCATGGTTGGGATAGTACGCCTGATAGACCTGGATTCAGCGGATTAGTGGTGAAAGTAGAAGTGAATATCACAAAAACAAACGATTATTTCGTCTACCTTTTCTTCTTTAACAATAAAACGGGTGATGGCCAGTGGTTAACCAGTGAAAAACAAAGGCTTGATCAAGGCATCCGAAATATCACTGTTGTGTGTGATGATACTTCTTGGCTTTTGTCACAGCTAGACGCCTCTTCTTTTCAAATCCGACACATCCACCTCTATGTGAATCGCGTCGATTTTGATGATCAAGGGTATGAACAATATGATAACATTGCTTATACCTTAAGACAGTATTCTGAATCAGAATTTGATATTCCAGACATAATCTTAACAGGATATTATGCTGAACATATTATTGATGCAGACAGTGATGATTTGATTGACGCAATCAAGATTGATGTTGGTATTGAAGTTATTGTAGATTCTGCAGAAGTATGGGTGGAGGGGTGGCTAGGAAATGAGTCATGGAACGATATGGCGTGTGGGTGGTACCATTCAGGCTGGTATGAGCCACGCCTATTGTCTCAAGGAATTCACACACTATCCCTTCGATTTGAAGCAGGATTCATCAGAGATTTCAGAGTTAACTCTCTCTTATCCCTTCATAATGTCATGGTAGTGAGGACTGACCAGGGGTGGCATACAACTGACTTTCTAGACCATTCGATTGAATTAAGTCAAGTCATCAATTGGATAGATTGTGAAGCCCCCCTTGTTTCTGTCGAAAATATTATCGGAGAGTCTTTGGTAGATACTGATGATAATGGTTTGTTTGATTACTTGGGTATTTCAATTGAATTCTTTGTCCGTGAAGCCAACGAATACCACATGACTAGCAGTCTTTTTTATTCAGATGGCCAAGATTTCAGGCATAATTGGATTGATACACCAGCACATTTCAAGTTGGGGTACAATACTATCATGTTATATTGGCCTTGTATGAACCTTGATCGGGGGGATTACAGTGAAAAATGGACTTTTGAACTACGAGACATTCAAATTGTTAAACAAAAAGGTTATGTTGAGCAAGAAGGTGACAGATATAAAACCAGAACCCATGGGCCACTACAACAAAATAGTGGTTCCCATCATTGGTATAGAACAGATACACTTGATTTATCGAAATTCGAACGATTCCCAGTTGAAAGTTTTCAAGTAATCTCTGCTGAACCAGTGGATTTTAATTATGATACTTATTTTGACTTCATACAAGCAGACTTTCAAATTAACAGTTCTGCCTCTGGTGATTACTATTTCGAAGCTGTTCTTGCAGATTGGACTGATGGCTGGGACGAACATTTAGAATGGCGTGGTAAGTATATTAACCTGACACAAGGTCAAAACTTCGTCACATTGTATTATTCTGGATGCCATATTCATGAGAGGGGAATAGTCAATGCACAATATGGAATTGAAGGTTTCACCTTGTATAAATACTACACTGATCTAGAAATCTCATTGATTGATGAGTGGGGAGTAGATGTATTTCGTAGTGATTGGAATAATTGGTATTACTTGCTGGATCAGTATGATTATTCAAATTTCAGTAGCTTATGTTATGAAGACCCCAATCATCCTGAACTTCAGTCAGTGACATTCAATGGAGCTAAATATAGTGGTGACCATTATCAAGTTCTTGTAGGTACTGAATTAGTTATTGAAACAAAAATATCTAACCCAGAGCAGGTTTCCGAGGTTTATTGTCAAATTGACGGTCACAGATACTTTATAAGAAAAACAAAGCCAGGAGTATATGTTTGTAAGAAATTGATGGGAATATCTGGAATTGATTCTTATGGTATTCACATAATCATCCGTGATATTTATGGAAATGATTATTGGAGTGATTGGTTTGAGGTAAAGGTTGTTGAAGAATATGTTGAAACCACAGGTATTACAGAAACCACAGGCATTATGGAAACCACAAATACTGGAACAGAAGAAGCTCCTAAGATTGGGGGTGTTTCAGGATTTGAAATAGCTATCTTACTTGCAGCTGTTACCTGTCTTGCTTTAGCATATAATAAAAGGAAGTAATTATTTCATTAAACTGATAGGAAGTGCTCCTAAAAAATAAATGATTTTAGCTTTTTTATGGTTGTTTCTAAATCCAAAAATGAACTCCCTGCCAAGGAAACGCATGATTTTCAAAGTTAGAGGAGAAACTTTACGCCCAAACACCCAGAATGTTAATTCCAAATGGAAGAAAAATATGAGTATCTGAAAATAATTGATATTCCCAAAATAATTGCATCCTGTGTAGATCGATTGTTTAATCAGACTTTATGTAATGTCAATGACAGTGTGGTCAGAGTAGGAATCATCCAGGGGAGTTTCACTGGCATAAACATGAGGTGGAGGATGAATTTTTCTATGTCATAGAAGGAAAGTTGTTCATTGATTTAGAAGGAGAGACAGTTGAGCTAATGCCGAAACAAGGATATACTGTACCGAAAGAGGTAATCCATCGCACTCGAGCGCCACAAAAAACAGTCATCTTGATGGTCGAAAAAGACACAGTGATGCCTGCAGGTAATGAATAAACACAGGATTTGGAATCAACATCAATAATTAAAATAAAATTATTATTTTTCCATGGGTTGGGAAATTTTGTGAACAATCCACCAAATACCACCAACCTTCATAAGATTGAAGTAATCAAGATATCTAACGTTTTGATTTTCAATACTTATTTTAGCTTGAGCATTGTTTTTATAAACATCAACATAATAAACTTTAGTTTTCCATTGTAAGCTGGAATCGACATTCTGTGGATTATACCAGGAGTAATACTCCTTCTTATCAACGACTTTCAATTTGTTTTGATCATCAAACATAAAAAATTTCCATTCATCATGTAACACCTGTTCATACAAATGGGGGTCTGCTTTCACATGTCCTTCATGATAATAATCCATAATAGCCTTTTTTATGAGATCAACTTCCTGGTTGTGTTCAACATCCTTCATCAATTATCAATCTCCTGAGATATCTTGTAAAAATCCATTGATAAGTTAAAATTTCCTTTTTTATCCTTTTGTGTATAGGCAAAACTAGCCAGAACTTATGATAACAATAAAAGATTATTAAACTCTATATAATATTCTCTTAACTACCAAGACTGTAACTTTTTTTCTATTATAACTAAATTAAATCTTCTAGGGAAATCATTTGGTAGCTAAATCACTATTATCCGCTTATTCTTATTAAATAGGGCTAAAACCATGATAAAAAAGAATATTAATTCAAATATAGGTAAACTGGTGGTTGTAGAGATATGTGATAGCATTTTTACTTTTAGGAACCATAAATCAGAGACCCCCGTGCCTTGAGATGCAGTTCGGCCTACTAACACAAATTCATTCTCTGAGATTTCCAAGACTGAATAAGCAGCGTCCTCTTCACTTCCCCCAAAGGTATGACTCCACTCCATCTGACCCGAACTATTAGTTTTAACGAGCCACATATCTTCACTTCCAGCGCCAGTTGATTCCGTTCTCCCTGCCAAGGCATATCCCCCTCCTGATGTCGTAATTAAGCTATCAGCATAATCATTCTCTTGCCCTCCAAAAGTTTGATTCCACTCTGGCTGTCCAGACGAATCAGTTTTAACTAACCACATGTCCCTTTTTCCTGCACCAAATGATTGAGTCAATCCAGTTACAACATAACCTCCAGCGGAATCCATAATAACTGCCATAGCTCGGTCTTCATTTATCCCCCCATAGGTTTGGTTCCATTCGATTTCTCCCTGATTATTTGTCTTTACTAACCACATATCCGAATCTCCAGCTCCATATGATTCTGTTCCTCCAGTCAATGCATATCCCCCATCTTTCGTAGCAACGATAGAGAATCCATAATCTGATCTTATTCCCCCATAATATTGATCCCACTCCACTTGCCCTGAACCATCAGTTTTGACTAACCACATATCTGAGCTACCTGCTCCATATGAATAGGTGTACCCGACTAATGCAAATCCCCCATCAGATGTATTGATGACAGAATAAGCATAGTCTAAATCTGATCCCCCAATGGTCTGATCAGCAATAAGGTTTACTTGATAATTCAGATTTCCAGCCTGAAATAATCCAAATGCTCTTATTCTTATTCCAGAAATAAGCAAAGATATAATCAGTAGAAACAGCACGAGAATAGATTTCTTTCTGATTTTTGCTTTTTCAAACATTTTGAGCTCACATTGTCACCCCACTAAGATATTAAAATAAATAACATTTGGTTACTGCAAGTATTTTCTCAGGAAAAGGTGAGAATTCTTGACACTTTAAATTAACAATCTATTTTATAACGTTCATTTAATTGGTAGAAATAAAATGACAAAAACCAAACCAAGTTTCGATTTTATACTTAAAAAGATTCGAAATAAAACATTTGGGCTACTGGACACTGTTTCTCCAGAAGGAGAATCACAAACGTCAGGTGTTTTGTATGGGGTCTCCCCACCTGAATCAAAATTTAGAATCTATATATTGACCAATCATAATGATATAAAATTAAGAAAGATCAAGGATACTCCTCAAATATCATTTACGATTCCATTCTGTCACCATTTTGTCTGTTTCCTACCATTTTCCACGGTTTATTTTGAATCAAACGCTGAAATTGTCACCTATAATAATCCTGAAGCCCAAAAAGTATTCAAGAAAAACTCAAAACTAAGAACAGTGCTCAAGGATGTTATGAACTCAAATGAAAAGGAGAACCTAGTGTTCATTCGATTAAAACCCACCAAAAGGGCATTATTATATAAACCAGGGCTTAGCTTCCGCTCTTTGGTACGAAACAAAGAAAGAATATATGATATCATCAAAATACCTGAAGATAAATATTAATGATAAAGCATTGATTTAATCACTATAGATTTCACGGAGGAGGAAATTATGCTTTATAATGAGGTTAACGAGAAGAGAGGTTTGTCTGAATAAGAATTATTATATTCTTATTAAATATGGAAATAAGCTTTGCATCGCATCTGGTAATGTATCTGCTCTAAATTTATCTATTTTCCGAATAATATCATCATCTTCAGCTTGAAGGATTTTTCGCCACTCTATAGGATAATATCTTACAAGATTAGAAAGTAAATACGATATTATAAAAGCAGTTGCTGGAGAACATTGTCTTTCTTCAAGTAATTGATCTAAAGTTAATTCTCTGTTTCCTGTAAAATAATCGTTCATTTCATTCAGAGAGTCATGTATTAATAGAATTGTATGAAATACACCAGAAGCTTTTATACTTGCTTGTGGATATTTACGTCTCTCAGGATCAAACCAACAAGTAATTCCATGTTGGTTAAACATAAGAGATTCGTTTATTCTGAGTTTTAGTAAGACACAACCTTTCACACATTGAATAAAACTATAATATTCAACCAAGGGGCTAGTATTCTTGTCCATATTTAGAGAAGCAAGATAAAATTCATCAGCTTGTCGAAAAAAACTTGCAGATTTCTTCGCTAATTGGGAAAAATCGGATTTTAACGTAATTGGCCTTGCGATTTTATCAAATTTACTTGGTTTATTATTCTTCCAGTCAATTATTGAATTGTAAGTAGTATCATGATCAAAATATGTCTTAATCCTTTTTTCAATTAGATCTTTATCTTTTTTAATAAATTCAGGGTTATTTTCCTGTAATATAATATAATAATGTTCTAATTTTTTCTGTAAATAATAAGGATATGATATATCTTGAAGTATTTGAGTATAGCTTAACTTATTTCTATATAAGAATCTACTAACCATTAGTTTCATCTTTATGAATACTTTAACAGATGTATTTTGTTAGGAAAGCATCTCCTTTTGGTTTCGTATTGTATCCATGACTACCCCGCTTGTAGACCAACTCCAGCTTCCTTAGCTTGAATCTGACATGAATATAAATACTCCCCTTTATAAAGCTCCATCAAGTAAAAAAATACAGTTTTATTTCTTGTTTTTGTATTTGTGAAAACGTCATCAGAGCAAGATTTTAAACATTTCTTTAAAGCTGTACTGAATTTCATCTTTTTAAGGATTCAAATCTCAATGGTTTTGACTTTTCAACTTTCTTAGTATTTCCTTAAAGCCTTACATGATGTTTTTTCAATTCATTGAGCATATTTCCTTTTTATATAAATAATTCACTTTCTCATTCTATAACTAGAATCTTATTCCTCTTCTCTATAGATTGTAAAGGTTTTGTTGAAAATTCATAATTACTTTTTATATTAATTTTTTAGATATGATTGCCACATAGAAAGGATTATTAAACTAAAGATTTAGCAATATACTAAATTGTTGCAAGGAAGAAATATAATCAGAATATAGATATATTTATTAGATGAGATCAATAACAACCGTTTTATGTCTTATTTATAAGGATTTAAGAATATTTCAAGATAGAAAATATGAGATTGGTAAATTATGAACCTGGAGAAATATTGGGAGCTTTTACGAAAAGTGAATAGATTATATCAGGCTGAGAAGTACAGAGAAGTCATTGATTTTCTAGAAGATAAGCATACAGAATTTCCTTATGGAAAAGCTGCTCTCACTTATTCAGGGATTTGTGCTGCAGCAAAATTAGGGCAATATGATTTGTCAATTGAATTAATCAGAGATATATTAGATGAAGGTGGATGGTATTCAGAGATTATTTTACGGCAAAGTCCCTCGTTACAACCCCTTCAAGATATCCCTGAGTTTAAAACGTTATTAAGTATCAGTGTAGAGCGTTCTAAACAAGCCCTAAAGAAAGAACATAATATCACGGTTATTCCAGATAACCTTAGTCCACCTTATCCGTTAATGTTAGCCCTACATGCTGGTAGTGGCTTTATTAAAGAAGAATTTGAATCTTGGAAGACAATTGTAGACCAAGGTTATGTACTGGGGATGCCTCGTTCAACTAATTTATTCTGGTCAGGTAGAGATAGCGCGTATTGGCCTGATCACGAAACAGCCGCTAATCAAATCAAAGCTTACGTAAATAAATTAAATCTTGATAAATCACTTGATCTAAAACATATCATTGTTGGGGGGCTTTCATCGGGTGCAGAATTCGCAATTTGGTTGGCTTTATCTGGAGTAATTCCTGTGTGCTTTTTTATTGTTGTAGCTCCTGGTGGCCAGTGGATGAACGAGCTTGATAAGTGGCAGTCTTTAATCAAAATTACAAAAAATCGAGATCTGAGAGGAATGATCATTTTGGGAGAGGAAGACAAGGCCGTTCCCCATGAGAGTATTAAAAAACTTGTTAAAATGTTGAATGACGGAGGTATTCCTTGCCAATTTATTGAATATCCTGGTCTAGGTCATTGGTATCCACCAGATTTTGCAGATATACTGACCTCTTTTATCAAAGACAGAAGAATATTCACATTGTAAAAAACAATTATTAATTTATTAAACACTCTGTTCTAACAATAACTTTTCTTTTTGTTGCTTTATGAGCTTTAATACCTCTTAAATGAAAATCGAAGTTTTTTCATCAAAGTACTGTTCATGACATTGTTGACATTCTTCAAAAACAAGATCATTAATAGTAATGCCTTCTAATGTAACAGATCCAACGACTTTCTTAATTAAACCACCACATTGGTGACATTTTTCCATAGTAGTATTACTTCCTTTCAGAGTAATTATTTTTTCTCATTGTATTTAGTAGTTATTTTTCTCTCCAAGTATCAATTATGATGAAGTGAAAAGAGACTTAGTTCTTGAATACCCAAGAGAAGCTTCTCACATTAGCCTTTTCCTGAATTTTGACAGATTACACAAAAGACCTTCTTCTCTGATTCCCCCGTTTTTTCATTTCGTGACACATGCGAGACCATTTGACGTTGGCACATCGGGCATTCCTCCTTTCTCAGGAGCGTAAGTCGCCCTCTTTTGGGTAAGAAGAATGATGTCTGACAGGTGGGATATTTTGAGCATCCAACAAACCGATAATCCTTGATTCGTTTAAGGAAGAGGGTGCCATTACACTCGGGACATGGTCCTACTACATCCTTTGCTGTTTGAGCTGGGATGATTTTTCCGTCTCGTGTCTTTTTACTAGGAGCTGTCCACTTACACTCTGGGTATCGTGAACACCCGAAGAATTTTTTGTTTGTTTTAACATTCAACCTTTCTATTGCTTTCCCTTGCTGACACAACGGACAAAGGACTTGTGTTGGTACAGTTGTCCTCTTTCCCCTTGCTATTTTCTGTTCACTTCGAATCAACATATCTTGTTGTAAGAGTGCTTGGAGTCTAGGGAGTTGTGAAAGCAATTTCTCATGAAGGCCGATGTAATGCCCTCTCAATGTTTCCAACATAGTGTCATAGCTTGCTTGTTTTGTCGCGACCTCATCCATCATCGCTTCCACCATTCGAGTAAAGCCAGGTGTCACGAGGTCTGGCCAGACTTTTTCAAATACCTGGATAATCGTATGTCCTCTTGTAGTGCTCTCATAGAACGTTTTTCCGCATCTAACAATATATTTTCGTGCTTCCAACTTATTAATGATCTCTGGACGACTTGATTTAGTACCTATTCTTAGTTTTTCCAACTGACGTATCAGAGTAGAATCGTTCCATTGTGCGGGTGGTTTGGTCTTGAAGGACTCACTTCTGATTTTATCAACCTGTGCTATCTGATCCTCAGTGAAGACAAACTTCTTGGTTTCCTTCGGTTTTTTCCAAGTGATTACTTGAGTCCAGCCCTCATCAATGGTCTGCTGATATTTCTGACTAAATGGTTCTTCCTTAATGGTTACTTTTACCGATCCTCGTGTCTGGATCAGGTCTGGTAGAAACATTCCAATATAATGACGTGAGACATAATCCCACGCCTTCAAGTGCATTTTTGTTATTATTTTGTCTTCTGTGGGTATTTCACCTGTTGGATGAACCGGATCATGGTCTTCAGCTCCCTGTTTTTTCCCATTGCTTCGCACTTGACTGGTATTGGTGATTAATTTCAGTAAAGGTCTATAGTTAGAATATCCTTCTAATTTAGTCAATATCTCATCATGAGGGAAGTTGTCTTTAAAATGGCGATTCTCTGTTCTTGGGTATGAAATGTATCCGTTTTCGTATAATATAGTGAGAAGTTCCATAGCTGCATTAGCTTTTATCTTTAATTCTTTTGTCAAGAGTGCTAAAGCATCAGTAGTGTTCCACGGTCTTGGTGGAGGAATTTTAGTCTTCCAAGTCTTAAATTTGGTTATTGTCCCTGTTTTGGCTTTCCCTATTTCGTTTAATATTTGCTTGACTTGTTTTTCCTCTTTAAATGGCGATTTGTCGTGTTTAACGGTCACCAGTACTTCTTTTCTATTATCACTTAATAAGTCAGCTAGTATATTAAATTTTAACTTCCGTTGAAACTCATCCCTTTCGCGATCACGATCTACAATTAATTTTAATGTTGGTAATTGGACTCTACCGACTGATAATACCACCCCTCGTTGTTTGATTACTTTTCTTGCTGTTCCAGTCACCTGTCTTGTCCCTGCGAATCCTACCCAGGCGTCAACCATTCGTCGCCCTTGTACTGCCAGGGCTAGATATAGTTCCCACGGGATTAGATTTCGAAACGCTCTGAGGATTTCCTGTTTTGTGAGGGAAGAATTCCAAATTCGTTTAGTTGCTTGCTTAAGAGATGGGTTAGCACTAATGGCAATCATGTATGCTTCATAGGCAATATTATCACCTTCCGAGTCGGGATCAGTAGCCAACCATAACTCGTCAACCACTTTAGCTTTTCTACTGATTATCCTCTGAAATGTCTGATTAGTATGAAGGATCAAAGCGTTAGAATTTTGAACAATAGCCAATGGCTGACATTTATTCCACCCAAATTCTTTAGCAGTATCAATGGTGGTGATATGACCTATCAATGGAATCATGATCAGTTCTTTATTATCCCATTGCCCAATCCGAAGGTATAATCGGTCGGCAAACTTTTCGGTTGAGCTATGAGTGAAAAGAGTATTCGCAATTGTCTTAATCTGCGATGGCTTTTCCCCAATGACTAAGACCCTCGGAACCATGATTATTTCACAAACTATCTGTATTCAAGAAATATCTGTTTATGAATTTTGTTTAATAGCTAGTTATCAACTCGTGTTTTTCTTGAAGGTGTCTCCCTTCATCACACACACAAATGATCATCAATGATCAACATAGTCATTGAGAGTACTTTAGAGAACACCTTATTTCGTATGAATGATACCTCGAATGATGTCTGTACACTCGTTTTAATTTTCAGAGATTGGAGAATATAATTCATTAATTCCAGTTATCTTTTCATTCTCTGCGATCCAAGGTGTAGTTATCCACACAATTAAACATAATATTTTTCAAATCAGGAACTCAATTGACTTTTGTATGAAAAAGGATTCACGGTATGAAAACCATGTTGAAGACCAAAAACGTCAGTAAAAAATCCCTTTTAATACTCAGTAGTTTTATGATTATATCACTATTTGGAGTATTAATGAACGTTAATATAAATAGGGTAGTTATAAATGTTACAGCAGTAACTCATGATTCTAGATTGATCAACCATTCGTCGTTTTCTACAGCGTTTCAGACTTACAATAAACACACAGGCTAAGAAGCTTTCTTCCAACAAGATTGGGACTTCTTCAAGACAAGTAGAATAACCGCACTCAACCAAAGAATTCCAACCCGTTGCATTAATCCAGGAGAGAGGAGAATCTAAGGATAGTTTTACAACACCTAGGTGACCATCGGAGTTCATCCCACCTAGATAAGCAGTTCCATTGTCAGCTAAACTCATATCAACAATATTAGTTAGGTTAAACTGGCTTAAATCGCGAATTAGCAACTCAGTATCATTTAAAATAGCATACACTAATCCGTTTGGCGTTTCAGCAAGGATGTGAACGTCCTTATCATTACTAAGTTCCCAATCAAGAATTTTGATCCATTCAGTATTTAGAATTGGGAACTCCGTCTGAACCCAATCATCATGTAATAAGGTGTGAACAAGAAAAAGGCTTTGATTGAGATTAAAACCACCCAGAACTAAATCGCCATTCTTCATAACCTTCCATTGTGCAGGAGAAAACGGGAGAGCGCGGTTAGAACTGAATTTAAATCCATTATAGTGTACAAATAGATATTGGCCGTCAGCTTTTAACTGAATTACGATATTAGTGGAATTACCTGCACGAATAAGGTTGGATTTGGTATCAAGCTTCCATTCACCAGCTATCTCAGAGAAAAAAGGTATCTCTTTCTTTGTAATTACAGAGTAAGAATCTAAATCGATCTGAAAGAACCACGGATTAGAAAGCTCCTCATTATCCGTGAAACTTTGCTGAACTACTAGATACAATTGCCGTTCAGGATCAACCCAAGCCGGTAAATACCTTCCAAAATATACATAAGTATTATTAGCTTTTTGTGGGCCAAAATGTGTTTGTAGGTCGGTTCCAATAAACAGAGGATACCTGGGATCCCAAGTATTGTTTGTATCATTCCACTCACGACCGTAAAAACCCCAAGTGTTCAAGCCTGGGGGATCAGTGTAGAATGTGATTATACCTGAGTTTTCAAACGCGATTGCATTCAGTAAATCAGCTGTAGACTCTTGACTTACCTCACCCCCAACCCGTATCGGAGCTGTGAAATTAAAATCCACAGCTGACATGACAACCCAATCGTCAAAACCATAATCTACGGATGTGAAACTATAGCGATAAAATAGGTGTATTGTGTTTAGGGGACCAGCTAACAGTCTAAAATCCCCTCTGAACTCTCCTCTGAAGTCTTCCATGATTTGAGTATATCCAAAAACACGAAAAGAAATTGTAAATCCGAAGAGAGTAAAGATGAGAATTAAATACTTAATTCTTAACCTTTTTTGGGATTTCATCCTTATTACAATAAAGGGGAGTCTTCTAGGTTTATAAAATTTCAGCGGACCGCTGAAATTTTAAAGGAAGTATCTGAGAAATGATTCGAATTCTTTTAGATACTAACGCCTTTAATAATAAATCCCTATTGAAACAGGGAAAAAATACATTCTTTTAGAGGAACCATCCAAGCTTTCGTCAATCCTGTAATATACCTTGAACTGGGGATCATTTTTCGTGTACGACAAAAATATTATGTCTTCAGAAAAGTGTTAGAGGAATCCTCTATTACATGTGCACCATTAACTATAAGTTCAACTGATCGGGCGAATCAATTAGCAATAACTTTTAAAGATGACCCCCGAGGATCTCAGTATTTTTTTCGTGACTGCTTAATAGTCGCCACAGCGTTAGAAAACGATTTGATACTAATAACTAATAATAAAAAGGATTTTCCTTTTCTATCGGATAAGCTATCCCCTCAAGAATTTATCACAACTCTACTATAAGATATCATTTTTTTGGTAACTTTGAGGTATAAGATAACATTAACATAAGAATCGGTGATAAGATTACTACACCTTGTAAGATCTGTCTCATTGATATGCTTGCAAATGAAAATGAAGGAACTTCTTTTATAGGTGTTACTATGGACTTAAGACAAAACGTTTTATTATATCAAGAATTAACAAATAATGCTTGGCCAGCTAAACAGTATTCATTTTTCAATGGATGGATTGTTCGTTTTTCACATGGTATGTTTGATAGGACTAACTCTGTTCTTCCACTGTATTATTTTGGTCGAAACTGTGAAAAGGATGTTCATAAAATAGAAGAAATGTATCAGAAGAGACACTTAAACGTTATTTTTCAAATCCCTGAATATACATCACCAGATCATCTGGATAATGTCCTAGAAAATATGAATTACAAGGTTAAATCCCCAACAACAGTCATGATGAAAACATTAACCCATAAAAACCCTTATTCTGCTTCTTTTCAATATATTTCACAGAGAGCTAATTTTAACGATGTCTGGTTTAAAACATTCCAAACTTTCTCCAACATGCCTTTAGAAAAATCTATCCAAATGGAAGCAATAATTCATAGAATTTTCCTAGAAAAAATCTTTTTTACAGTAAAAGAAGATGATCAGGATGTAGGGGTTACTTTAGGTGTCTTAGAAAGACATTACATCGGTATTTATTCGCTGCTGGTTGATCCCATGAAGCGAAGACGATCATTTGGTTATTCTCTTATGCGATTCATTGAAAATTGGTGTATAAACAACTCAATTCATAGTATTTATCTGCAAGTTGAACATAATAATCTTGCTGCAATGAACATGTACACAAAATTAGGATATATAGAATTATACTCCTATCACTATCGTATTAAGAGTAAAACTGTTTAATTCACGTTATTTATCAAAGATATCCAGAGAAAGAGAGGGGACTCTCCAAAGAAGAATTAGAGATGATAACTCACTTCTCCTAGGTATTGCATGAGTGCTTATTTGCTCATGAAAATTCGGATTGAAATTCGCAAGAAGTGTAAACATTTGATAAGTTACATGTAGCCTTTTTTTTAGGTTCAGGGTAATATAGATACAAACCCTCTGAAATGAGAATCAAAAGAAGCAAGAAATGGGATAGAAAACATTTCCATAATCACTAAGATTGAGCAATCAGTATGACTAAACAATATTTATCAACTTCTGGACCTATTGTTCCTCTAGTTGTTGTGTTAGGAGGTCAAGAATCATTCCTTGGAAAAAAACTGGAAGGAATCAACTCCAAGGTTGTATCTTACTTCTCACAGAGAAAGATTATTCGCGGTAAGATTCCTTGGCAATAGCATCTCAATAAAATAGTTGCCTCCTCTCTCAATCATAAGCAAAAAATAAACCGTAATATTTTTATTACTGTACTACTTGTATATACATAGTGATTACAATGGCAAATATCAGTGTCCGAATAGATGAAAAGATGAAAAAAGAAATGGAGCAAATGAGACAAGTTAACTGGAGCGAAATTATCAGGGAAGCAATAAGAACTCGCCTTAATCAAGAAAAACAGAAGAATCTTGCTAAAGCGGTACTAATAAATGAAAGGATTCGTAAAACAGCACCCATAGGATATGACAGCACAGATATTATTAGAGAGTGGAGAGAAATCAGGAGCTAGCACACTCAGGATCGTCAAGAAAGGGAAGTCTATGCAAAAAATTGTTGTGGATGCAAATATTGTTGTAAAATGGTTTATTACTGAAGAATTTAGCAATCTAGCCCTTATGATCAGAGATCGTTTCGTCGAAGGTCAAATAGAAATATTGGCTCCAACCTTATTAAATTATGAAGTTCTTAATGCTCTAAGATATAGTAAATTGTTTCCTCAAGAAGACTTAGTAGATGCAGCTATTTCATTAGAAAATTACGGAATTTTACAATTTCCATTGATTGGTGATTATGCCCAAAAAACAATAAGCTTAGCAGTAGAATATAACATATCCATCTATGACGCTGCATATGTCGCATTAACAGACGTTTTAGAGGTGCAGGCTTATTCAGCAGACAGGATCCTTGTAGAAAATGTGCATCAAAATTACCAAGAAAAATTCCTTTTCATCACTAAACTGGAAAAAAATAAAAAGATAAGAGAGGAAAAGGATGAGGAGGAGGAGTGAGCTCAATTGGCCCATGCTTTTAGAAAGACCTTCAGCTGGTGTCTTATTTGTAGGTTCAGTGATATTCTTCATTAATCTCAGACCAATATAGGTGAATAACGGAGTAAATCTAACTCATTCTGAATGGGCCACCGTGACTCGTTCAGCCAGGACATTAATCTCTAAACTTTTTACTATCACTTTATGAGGTAGAAACAAGGTATACTTTATTTTTGGTCTCAAAGTAAAAAGGTTACAGATAAAGACAATTATACACGGGATTACTCTTTTCGAGGAGGGGTGTATATACCTACTCCAAGTCTATTGTTTACGTTACTGGTGTTGATCATTTATTGGAAAATAAAAAAATATGTGTTCAAATACGAGAATCAATGATTTTAAATTGTCAACGAAAATTTTAGAGATAAAAATTTACCTCAAGCTAAGTTTGCTTTTAGATCAGTTAAGCGAATGATAAGTACAATAAACAAGAATTATGCCTTTTTTATCTTAATTCTCTTACGTAATTCAGTTAGCCTTTTGTGATTCTCATAGGGTTTGATAGCAATAAGATAATCAGCTTCTGGGATAAGTCTATTGAGCTCTTTTTCCTTTTCTTCAAAGATCACAAATCGTGATTGTAAGTTATCACAGGGAAATTCTTCACAATAAGCACAATT
>JAHQWW010000087.1 GCA_029856365.1 Candidatus Hodarchaeota archaeon | reverse complement strand
CGGTAACTTCTGCTCCAAAGTACTTGGCAAGCTGTACCGCAAAAGTACCTACACTTCCAGAAGCGCCATAGATTAGTACTTTTTGTCCACTCTGGATATTTCCTTTTCTAAGAATATCTAATGCTACCATTCCCCCAACAGGAACGGCAGCTGCTTCCTCAAAGGTCATATTGGCTGGTCTTTATTGCCAGCATCCCGTCAATCTTTCCTGTAGAATTCAAAAATCAGTATCGACGAATTGTTCAACTTATTTTTGCTAAACTTTAAAATATCATTTTCCAATCATTACCAGCTTATGTCTTTTCTTTGACCATCACTAGCGAGCTATTGATCACCAATAGTTTCTCATTTTCAGATTTCTCGGCCTGAGACTGTAACTCTTCATATGTTGGCATTTCTGCTATTCCAATATGTGTTATCTAGATTCCGAACTCCGTGGTCAACTCTTTAAAAGTTCCATAAATATCCATTATCCCATGAATTCTTGGCTCTTGCTGTCTAGGAGACAAAACCGAGAATAATGGTAACAAGATGATCACAGTCACCAACGCTATCACAACTGGCATAGTTCTCTTTTTCATTATTAAACCACCACAACACGGATAACATCAGGAATACTCAATCACATTTTCAAACGGTAGTAAATCCACGCATTTTCGATAATATTGCGCCAACATTCAGAAGTCCTTTGTAAATAAGACCTAGTTCACCAAGGCGTAAAGCCTTGTATAGAACCCTTAGTAATCTGTGGGGATTTTTATAAAAATGTTTAATTAAATCATTCTTAATTTCTGATATTTCTTCTGATGAATAATTGGATGTTTTTTTATCAGCACGGACAAAAAGTTCTGATTTTTCAATTATTCCTTTTTTAACAGCATTTTTCCATAGCTTTGTCCCTACCACATATGTTAAATCGTAGCAACTAATTAAATCTAGAGGTACGCTATTGAAATATTCCAAATTTTGTTTAATGTGTTTATCTGTTTCAAACGGAGCTCCTATTATGAAAAATCCTATTGTTATTAAACCTGCTTGATTAGCTGTTTTTATTGCTTCGATTCCTTGCTCTACTGTCGTTTTCTTGTTATAAAAGTCAAGTACATCCTGATTAGCGCTTTCAATTCCAAAAAATATTGCAATGACCCCTGCTTTTCGCATTTTCTGAAACATATTAAAATCAGCCGAGTCAACTCTTCCTTGAACAGCCATCTTGATATTTATCTTTTCTAAGATAATTCTCTCCATAATCTCATGAACCCTATTTTTATTAAGTAAGAAATTGTCATCACCAAAAGCAATATACTTGTAACCTTGTTTTACTAGAGATTTTAACTCCGCAACTACATTATCGACACTTCTTTCACGGTATTTACTATATAACATACGAGCACAAAAATAACAATTAAAAGGACACCCCCGTGTACTCATGATCCACGCGAGATCTAGTTGAGCATTACCAATGTATCCGTATTTTTTCTTGTCTAATAACTCCCAAGCAGGGAATATACTAGAATCCAAATTATTTATTTTCATGACACCCGTATTTTTAACCAATTCCCCATCTTTCTTATAAATTAATCCAGGAATAACTTCTAAAGGTTTTTTTGTCTCAATTAAATGGAGGATTTGTACAATATATCCTTCCACTTCTCCAATACAGGTAATGAAAGAACCTTCAATATACTCTTGAGTAATATTACAGTGAGGCCCGCCACACAGAATGACTCCTTTGTTATTCACCTCCTTGATATCTTGGATAATTTTTTTCACATTATTTATTGTAAGAGTATAGCAGGTTATTAAGATGAAGTCTTGGGCTTCAATAATTTTCAAAAATTCCTTCCTTGATAATTTATCAACATTTAAATCCACAAATTTTACGTTATAACCTACTTTTAGTAGTGGAGAGCCAAGATAGAGTAATCCAAGGGGGGGAGATAAGCCTTTAGTCGCTCTCCATTTTTTCCCAAATGTGTATTGAGCGATTGGCGCATGTAGAAGTAATACATTTTTACCTAAATCTTCTTTCAAAGTTATAATTCCCCTCAGAAAATTGTAATAACAATAAATTAGTATTTTTCCGTGATCCTGCAGAATTTTTTAGTGAGCCATGTTTGATAAAAAAGCACCCTGTCTATCTTTATTCATCCCATTATTCTAATAGCCTTCTTGTTGTCAAACCTCTAGGTTGAATGGCCAAATATCCTGTTCTCGAAGAAGAATAAGAGCTCGCTCTAAATCGATAGTTTCTATACATCAAACATTATTGGATTAAGTCATCTATCAATCCATTTAGAATATAGAAAGCACAGCATCAGTAATTATAAAATAAATAGAGGCATATATTCAACATAAATCCAATATCAATAGTGAACTTCTAGAATAGGCTTGAGAAAATTGCCAAGATGAAAAAAAGACTCTCAGTCTAATAGTAACTTTAGGCTTCTCGAGTTATCTCCTAAATAAAGCTAGAAGACAGGTACACGATGATAGGATAATAAATATTCCCAATCGCAGTGAACTTGAAAAATTTCTATGTTTAGGGTTTCCATCACAAATATGTGAATGCATAATCGGCCGAAATATCCATGCTTGTTTAAATTTGCTTAAAAAATTTGAACCAGTGCCATTAGTGAAGGAACTCTATCAGGCATTATCTACTGAGGAGGATCAATCGATAGTATCAGAATGTACAGCTCTTCACCTTCAATACAAAAGTACGATAGAATGTTTCAGCAATATTCCTGAAAGTCTTCCCCTTGATGAAACTATTCAGCGTGTTCAAGATTGTATGGTTCAAAAAGATGACATTGAATCGCAAATAATAGAACAAGGGTGCCTCTGTGATTACATTGAACAACAATATCGTAACACAATACAGAATTTCAAAACCGAAATTCTTAATATCTGGTACGATCTCCCTTTAGGAGAGATTTTTTACAAAGCGCAAGATTATCAACAAAAGCTTCAATATCTCGAGAAGCAGATGTCCATCAATAGATGTCTTTGAAAGCAAATTGATGAGGAAAATATAACAAGAATGAACCTTATAATTGATCTATTTTTTTGAACCTTCTAAGAAGTCTTGAACAGCTTTTGTATGAATCTATAACACCTATAGCGTACTACTGTGAACTCAATTATCTAAGAAATGTAAGCAGAAAAATCATAAGTCTGTTCTAAATCTATTCCCCATTTAACATTACCCTGGTTGATGTTGATTTTTGGTACGAACCCCTCTTCTAGTAGATCAAACCAGACATTATAGAGATCATCATACCAAGATGAAGGCATGCAAAGAAGTCCAGTGAGTAAAATCCTTCCCCTTGAATCAAGGTTATTATCATTGTAAAATAAGTAAGTAAAAGGGAAGAATTTCAAATGTTTGATAATATTATTGAGTAGGTCTATACCACTATTTGACCTTGGTCCCAGTAATGTAATCCAAACTTTAGATCCGAGACCTATATTTGAAAGAATAGAAAATCGTTTGATGAGCCTTTTTAGGAAAAATTCATCGAAAAATTGTTTGATGTATTTTTGACCTATATTTAATTTTTTGCTAAGATATCTTTTTGACATTATTGTCCCATTTTGAATAAGATCAAGCATCCTTGCTTGTGTAGTAGTAATTTTGAAAGTATTTTTATTGGAAATTAGATTTTGCTCAACACCTAATTTTCCTGAAAATTGGTGATCAGTCCACTTATCACACAGGAATATTGGAGGTAAATTTTGCCACCTCTCTTCTGTTTTAGAAGTTAAACTGTTCAAATTCCATCCTATGTAGTTTTTGGTTAGTGTTACTTCATAGAGAGGTTCAAAATAGTCTTTAATTTCACAAAAAACACTTTTCTGAGTTGAAGGAATTTGAAGGATTTTCATTTTTGCCATAAATTCTCCCCAGTCGAGTAAAACATCGACAAGGCAGTATGGCTTAAAAATCGGAGGTAGGATGTCTAGATTATCAATATGAATAATTGTAGAGGTATAATATCCTAATTTAGCTATATCTACACGGTAAGTGTGGCAAAGGATGGAATTACAATATAATTGATTAAGTCTTCTTGAAATAGTATTTTCACTAACATCCAGTGACGTTGCTATTTGCCTGTTTGTCGGGATGGAGGGTATCTCATTTCGGATTATTGGATCCATTAAGAATTTAATAATTTTGATGTCATTTTTGACTAATGGCAAATTTAAATCATGAAAAAACTTACTTAAAGTGAAAAAAAATGATTCTACATTATTTGAACACTTCAATTGATCTAGAATGGTGTTCTTGGGATTTAGTGCTTCAAAGGCTAACATATTATAAGGGAGGATAATTTTTGTTCCTGAATAAGTGAGGACGAAAGAGTAATTTCTTCTAGTATCTCTTGGATACATTTGAATGTTTGTTAAAAATGAATATTTGTCGCAAAAGGGTTTTGTGTAATCCTTAAACAATTTTTTACATATATATGGAATTTCCTTGACCTTTGCTGTAGCATGGATTTTTATTATGTATAGATAGTCTAAGAGCTCAGCAATGAATTCATGACTTATCTCTTCTGAAATGGTACCGACAGTCTCTAAATAGAGAGATTGTTTTGAAAATCCCATCCTTACAACCTTTTTAAAGCCATAAGGCCTGTATTAATTATATGAAATTAAATATCAATCTTCAAAATGGTCAATTATACGTTCTCTTGACCCTAGATTTGCCCACAACCAACTAGGTATTTTTTGATAGAGTTCTAGGTTTTATGAAGACTTGTAATAATGCGGTCATTATAGCCTTATTATAATAAAAGAGTGTTGGATGCAAAAAATGACAAATGTATGTGCATATTTTGCTATGGAATTTTTCAATCAAATCTACCTTAAATTGTTTAGAATGTGGTTGAGATAATTTAATCTTAGATCGGTTGATTTAACTTCACTTCATTAGTTCATCAACGATATATTAGCCATTGAATCATGAATTTTTGGTGGGTGCCTATGGAGCTAAAAATCATGAAAAGGAATTAAAAATACGAAAATTTCCAATCAGCAAATGAGCGTTGAGCGAGCAATTTATGAAATAAAAACAGAGCATGGAACAGCCCGTCTAATAAATAAAAATGTAGATCGAACAGGTTTTCCTATTCTTTTCGTTCATGATTTCGGTAGTTCACCTGAAATTTGGTTTAAATATCCTGATAGCCTTGGAATATTCTTTTTACAGAAAGAAGAGATTGATGGATGGAGTGTAGGATTACCAAACGCTATCAGTGGTGACATTGATCTTCTTACGCAGGAGGATCTATATGCTTCGTTGAACTTTATATATAAGAGGAGTGAATCGCTGATTCATATTATCGCTCATTGCTATAATTTCATCATAAATAGTTATGGTACAAGTCATTTTTTCTTTCCATCCTATTAATTATACTTCTATTTTGAGTATATCATGGTCTCTTTTTAGGTTCGATCAGCTTTTTCTCTTTTTAAAATACGATATTTGGACAACCAGACATAGTACTACTAGAATTGGCGTAAATGAAATAGGAGTTGTTTGAATTATGGTTGTGCACTCATAAAATGGATGAAGTATCAAATATACCTTTCCTGCATCCACACCACCCTGATCGTTGAAATAGGCTACTACAAGAAACTCATCAAATCCATCATTATCTACATCCTTGGCACCTGAGACTTTTATACCTAAATGATCTCCAAAGGCTTCTCCGACCATTGAGAGATCAGCTGTTGAGAGGGAAGTGTCCATGATCCATTGTCCAGTAGGTTTGCCAAGGAGGAGATATGTTTTTCCTGCGTAATGAGCACTATCCTCATTTCCAAATGCCCCTATAACGAAATCTGAAAGCCCATCATTATTCACATCATCAACTCCTGAAATTCCCCAACCAGATTCGTCTGACGCAGCTTCCCCAATAAATGATGCATTTGCGTCTAATAGAGAAGCTCCAAATTCCCACTTATTGGTTGCACGACCAAGTATTAGATATGTTTGACCTGCAATCGCCCCTCCTTCATCATTCCAAGGTGCTCCAATTAGGAGATCGTCATAATCATCACTATTTACATCGCCTAAACGAGACACTGAGAGACCGGAATAGTCATCTGCTACCTCACCTATAAATGAGGCATCTGCTTCATTTCTGAATATCCAGGTATCCCATTCACTGGTTGCTCTGCCGAAAAAAAGAAACGTTTGCCCAGCATCAACACCCCCATCATCATCACTAGGTATACCAATAGCAAGATCGTGATAATTATCATTATTCACATCTCCCACTCCGAAAACATTTGATCCTGCAATAATGAATCGATCTGCATTTATAAGTGAAACATCCATTGTCCATTCATTTGTTTCTTTTCCAAAAATAACGTAAGTAGTATTTCCACCTCCAATAGCAAAATCATCATACCCATCATTATTTACATCTCCTACTCCAGCAACATGGCTCCCCACCATGAGATCCTCATGCTCACCTATGAAAGAAGCATTTGCCAGTGAAAGTGTAGTATCCATGCTCCATTTATCACCTGGTCGACCAAGAATAAGATATACTTGCCCTAATTGTGCTTCTCCAATATAAAATCCTGGTGCTCCTATGACGAAGTCATTGTAACCATCGCTATTTACGTCTCCCGCTCCTGAAACGCTCCATCCAGAAAAGTCCAGACCATTTTCCCCAATAAAAGAAGCATTTGATTCTGAGAGACTGTATTCTTCCTTCCATTTGTTGCCAGGCCTTCCTAATATGAGATATGTCTGCCCTGCTTCAACCCCGCCTTCATCATTTGAGGAAGCTCCTATTATGAAATCATCATAGTCATCATTATTTACATCTCCTACATCTGAAAGAGACATACCTGCTTTATCCTGTTCCGCTTCACCAATAAAACCCACCTCTTGTCTCGGAAATAAGCTTGCCGAGACTGGTGACAAATTGCTCACTAAAAAAAATGAATTTAGCATAATAAAAAAACCCCAAAACAGAATATTGATGTGAAAAAAAGCTATTATTATTCGAGTATTGGCCTTATTAAATTTAAACGTTCTCTTAGTCGTATTATTCTGGACAAACATCCTAATTCCTCTTTGTTTATTAAAATGAATCAAAAAAAGGAATTTATTTAAAAATACATTAGGGGTATTTTTTCCATCAACTTGTCAAAAAGACGGTGATGATTTGATAGACCGCTTTCTATTTTACATTCTTCAGGCAACCTCTTCTTTGGAATATTACTCCTTTCTCCCCATAGTCCTTTTTTTTGATACCACTGTTTGTTTTTTCGCTCTTAAAATAAATTTACTGATATATTCCAGTATAATAAAAATTATGACCTTTTCTGAATTATAAGGCGTTATATCGGAGTGACTTAAAATTGACTGAAACGCTATTAGATCCTTATGAAAGATTGGCTGAAACTCTGGATAATGTTCCAAACGGTTTTGCTAAAACGGAGGATGGAACCCACCTGAAAGTTCTCCAGTGGATCTATACCCCAGATGAGGCAGACATCACAAGTAAAATGAAGTTAATGCCTGAAACCGTTTCCTCTCATCCAACCAATTGCTTAATGATCACTTTATGATAATCCCAATGGTGCGATTTTCTATAACTTGGGTATGGTTCTCACTGGTTCTGTGTCAATTCTTTTTTATGTGGGATTATATAAATGGTTCATGAATAAAAAAAAGAGTAATTTACTTGTTATTGGTGCTTGAAAGTGATATTATTTTCTTGATTCTCATTCTCCTTGTGCTCATGTAAATATTTAATCTGAATTACTTTAATATCTTCAACTTTATCCTCCATTTCAACAAATAATCGAGCTAAAATATCAATATCTCTATCAATGTCATTTGTTTTTTCTTCCAAATTATTCATTCTAACATTAATCCATCTGTCAATTGATCCGCTGATACCCCGATTTCTCTTTCTATTTGATCAAATTCTTTGTACTTTACTTTAATTTCAGAACCTTTATTATTTACCTGTTTTAAAAAATCAATTTCTTTAACAAGGAATTTGTGACCATCACTTTTCATTAAAACCAATCCCTTTTTTGGATTAACCGAAAAAATAATACTAAGATCAAGTATAATAATTGAGTAGTCTCTCAAATGTGACAAAATTCTCTCAAATGTGCGCATATACATTTTAATTACATATTAACTATTAGCCGACTTTTAGAACAGTATTTAAGCCATAGGGAGCGGGAATCCTCGTTCACCCTTTCTCCTAGAGAATTGAGGTCGAGGACGAAAAGTTTATCCCATGGCTTCCCAGCCATTGATTTCCAAGGAATTTTCTGGATGCTTATCTCGAATAGATTCTGGAATATTCTTTGTTGCTTCACCAATGATTTCTAATGCTCGAATTACCGCAAATTCAGTTTTTCTATCTTTAATAAAATCGTCATAATCCATATCCTTTATGAATTCAGAGATATTAGTTATTGCAGCTGTGATATCATTGATATAATCTTTATATGTTCTTTTCAAACATAAATAACTTCCTTCAATATCTGTTTGCCAAGGTACGGTTTCAACGCATCTTTCATTACAAGATCAACCTTAAGCCCTAGCTTTTCAGATAGATATTGTTCTAATTCAATAAATGCAAGTAGATCAATAGAAAGATCCACAGTGACTAGAATATCTAAATCACTGTCTTTTTCCACCTCTCCCCTGACATAAGAACCAAAAATGCCTATTTCTTTCACTTTGTACTTTTTTCTGATGAATTCAAGCTCAGTTTTTATTTTCTCCTGTATTTCTGTTATTTCAAGCATTTTTAATCCTCATAGATCAGCTTTTAGTCTTAGGCTTTAATATATTCCACTTCCCGAAGAATATAGGGACCGATATAAGGACTGAGAACATTCGTCGTGACAATGTCAATTTGTGCATTTATTGTATCCTTAAGTAAATAATACAAATCTATTAGATTATGAAAAGATTCTTCATTTTCTTTAAATGATATAAGAATATCTACATCTCCAGTTGTTTCCCCTTTAAGCAATGAACCAAATACTCCAATTTTCTCAACCCCAAACTCTTTAATTTTTGACATATATTTTAAGAGTTTGTCCATTATTTCATTCTTTAGAATTAATTGGTTTTGACTTACCATTCTGTTCACACAGGAGTCCAATGGATAGGAATGCGTCACTTCTTTATAAATTCTTGTTAAAAGTTGACCTACCAAAAGATTCCCCTTTCCAGCCATCGACGACATATCAGATTTGCTCCAGTATTATGACCAACATTGCTTCTCATGCAATCCTCTATGAGACAATATAATAGATATGAAGGAATCTCAATATACATCTTTTATGCAATTTTTTGATGAAAATACTCTGCGATGATTGAAATCATTGCTTTTCCAATATAAAGAGATTTTATTTCAAAATTATATCTCTGAAACATTTTCTCAACATCCAATCTGTCAAAATATCGTTTATATATTTGAAATACTCGACCATCGTTCAAAACTCTCTCTTGGACTCCTTCTTTCTTTCTATGCTTTTGTCGTTCCTTATTCCAAGCACTATCGATAAATAGCAGTTTACCATTTGGCTTTAGAATTCTCTGGAGTTTTAAAAAGAATGTTTCTTCTTGTTTTACGGTAAAATGGCTTAAAAGAAACCCAATCAAAGCACAATCAAATATTGAGAGTCCTAGAGGTATTCTGAAAAAATCTCCTTGAATAAAATTGACCGACTCTTCTAATCCTAATTGTTCAACTTTTTTTGAGCTTTCTTGAAGCATTTTTTTCGATTGATCGAGCATTGTTATCCTACTACAATTTCGTGCATAATACAGAAACCAAAAACCAGATCCACACCCGATATCAATTAACGATCCAGTGCCAAACCTTGCAACCATTTCAGAAGTTTTAGCTATATCCTGTCGATAGACTTGCGGGTTAATGGTAACGTGACGTGTCCTTCCAATTATTCCTTTATATAGTTCATCGTATTCCTCTGCTCTCTCATGATAGTAGCACATCATTTCTTTATGGATCTTATCATCCATGCTTTATTTCTCCTACCATAATAAAAGCAATAATAGATTTATTAATTGTATTACTATGGCAAATCCCCGTGTTGCCATATGGTATCATAAATACCAAAGGATATATTTTTCCTATCTAAACCAGCCTTAGACAACATTAGAATATAAGTAAAAATGTTCAATTTTGACAATATTAATTCAGGTTATCAGATTCAGAGATCATTTGCTTAGCTCCCCTGATATTTTTTACCCAAATCCCTATCGAAATACTTCTAGTTTACTTTTTTCACTTTAAAAAAGTTCCTAAAGTTGAAAAAAAGGCTCGTTCTCTCTCTCTATATAGAAAAAGTTTGAAAATAATATTATGATTTATCCTGCATTCCTTGAATGCCTCTCGTCTCCCATTCTTCTCTCAATATAGAAAAGATAATTTCATCAGAAAATTTTCCCCTAAAACGATATTTTTGGCGTAAGATCCCTTCTTGTATAAAACCTAATCGAGTTAATACTTTTCTTGATCTTTCATTTCTAACATTCGTAGTGGCTTCAATTCGATTTAGATTCATTACTTCAAAACCAAATCTTATGAAAACTTCGAGCGCTTCATACATGAACCCTTTTCCCCAATATTCTTTTGATAGGTCATAACCAATCTCAGCACAACGATCCTTCTTACTCCAATTCAAGAAAGTCACTGTTCCAATAAGTTGCTGGGTTGATCTCAATTCAATTCCTTCTTTGAATTTCCTCATATCACTTTTTGCTGTGTATTGACCTAAAAATGCTTTAACCTCATCAATAGAATTAAAGGAGATTAATGTATAGCGTGAAATTTCTTCTTGATTATAATGATTGAAAAGAAAGTCTATGTCTTTCTCATTCAAAGGTCTAATAATCAAACGGGTCGTCTTGAGAGTAGGAATTGTTATCATTTTTATTCCCGAAAGCTGTTCTGTCTTTGTCTCCAGAAATTTATATCCTGAAATCATCCTTTTGCATTACATTTTGAGGAGAATAATCTTTTCCATTTAACCAGACATAGACGGCGTTTGTTTTTTGACTAATTTTTTAGGACAAGATTTCGCTTTTATAATCAAGGAAAGAATTTTTCAAATCTCGGTTTATAGTTTTCTGGCATTTTAAACAAATTATTTTGTTTAAACGTATTTTTCAAATCTACAAATACTTTTGTATCTGATAAACAAGAGATTTTGCTAGCAAGCTTATCTAATTCTTCGTACTCGTTTGGTTTCAGTTTTCTTTGCAGATCACAAATACCCCACGTTTCCCAGGCAAGAACTTCTACCTTATTTAAACAGGCGAAATCCTGAATTAATTTATCTATTAAAAAGCGTTCTCCTAACCATTTACTACCAGATAAACCAATTTTTTTTGGTTTTACTTTTCCTTCTCTAAATTTAATCCACGCATGTCCCGCATTTAAAAATTGATCAGATGGGATATCGTGTAAATTGATTTTCACTTTCACTGTTTTATTCTGAATTTCATCAATTTGAGAATCAACCATAACCCAACGATGGTCGTCAGGATGCCAATATTCACAAATAAAGTGATCCTCGTGGAAATCTTTGGGAGGAGGAAAAAAGTATCGCGACACCCCACTCCGTACCCTTGCAGAAATTCCATTATATCGAAGAATGGATGCAAGAAGTACCGAATAATCCCGACAATTACCAAGAACACGGGTATTTGGCTTCCTTCTTTCAGTTAGTGGCTCATCCTTGAGGGAAAATATCGTTGATAATTTTTCATGTACAGATCTTTGATTCAATTCCTTATTGATGTTTCTTTTTTGATCTTTTAAATCAGAAGGACGCATTCCATATGCTTGTAACCAAAAAATATGAATTATAACATTCTGAATAATTTTACACAGTTCAGGAATAGTTGTGGGTAGATCCTCATAAATATCTGAGTAAATACTTGGATCTGTAATTGAACTTTGATTACGATAATATTGTAGCATTTCATCATTCGATTCATTAAATTCATCAAATTCTTTTTGTTTAGGGGTCATTCTATATCACTTCATTTAATTATAATCAACATCCATGTTAATTTCTCAAGCCTTTTAGGATATTGAAGAGGTTTAAGTTGATCTGATATTCATTTACTGTCTTTAACAGAAACATTTTCAACGCTTCTTCAGATTAAAACGGTTGATTGGCCATTGGGAAGTCTTACCGTGCTTTATATAAACATTATTAACGAAATTTATGAATATATTATAAATTGAACTATTAAAGGACATTTTTATTAAAACAAAGGAATATTTAAACATTTGAACTTATGAACTTTAAATAATACAAAACTCGACTGATGAGTAACTTCAGATTAACTTGGATCCAATCTTAAAAGTTTAAAAGAAGGAAGGAAGATTTGGTGGTTTTGTCTATACAGATTAGGCTAGTGCAAAAGTTGCTATTTTTTCTTTTTTCGTCTTTCGAACCATTAGGATATTATTTGAAACAAAACCTACTAACCTTTAATTATTGAAGTCTAGATTGCTTTTCATCTCTTTCTCGCCTTTTAGTGTTAATCCAGCCTTTTACGACTTTAGAGAGGATATCTTACGGAACACAAAAGAATAGAAAGTGTAAGAAAATTGAGTAATTGATCACTCATTCCTTTTTCTAACGAGTTCGTTCTCCCTCTTCCATTTTTTTCCTTATTTGTTTAAACTCATGTAATTCTAGCTCTTCAGGGTCTTCTTCAGGCAATATAAAGTGCAATTCTAACCATGGCTTTAGTTTTTTAACCAATATTATCACTTTTTGGACAAGTGTTTTTATAGAAGAATGGGTTAAACAGCTAAAGATTGATAACATTTAAAATGAATATTATTATTGTAGGAATGAGCATTATGTCCATTACTTTAGATTCTGAAACAGCTCGAGACTTAATTGAAACAAAACTCCGTGTTCTAACTGAGAAAATAGAAAAAATCCTCAAAAAATGGAATACCAATTCAATTGACGAATTTATCAATGGCGCAAAGACTGGAACCTTACCTGAAGCTGAAGACGATGCCATAGATCTACAGAATTTACGTGATAAACGAAATGAAATAGAAAAACTGTTGCTTGGCTTACAGTGAATGATCTTGTTATCTGAGGATCTAATTCTTAAAGCATATGATATTATTCTCAAAGAATTACGAGGTTTTATTTCTGAGATTGATCTAGACGAAGATACTAGTAAATTAAGAATTAAATTAAAAAGCGGAACTACAGTCTTCATTCGGTATAATAATTATGGACAATATTCCTATATAGTGATGTTCTCCTCTCAGAAGCTAGATCGTATCAGATTCGACAATTTTGATAATAAGTGGGAAGTACCTTCTAAACCACATCACACTCATCCACGACATCAAGAAAAGGCTATTGAAAGTCCTTTTAAGGGGAGCTCTTCAGATAATATCAAGTTTTTATGTAGTATTATTCAGTCTGGTAAAATTTATCGATTTGGTTTGTGATTTTATCACATTAAAACATTCAGATGTCTGTCCTAGGCTGGTTTAACGACACCACTTGAAAATTTTATAATCTTTTAGCGTCAATTTTCATCTACTATCTGGAGTTTAAATAGCTAGGAAAAGAATTCGTACAAATGAAATCCCAGATCTACATAAATGATTCTACTCATTCAATCCTGTAAAAAAATTGCTAACCTATCTTAAAATACGGGGAAGAAACATCAAGCATATACTTTTCCAATTAAAGCCAGCCATAAACGAAGTTTGTCCCTGAAAACTATATTTTTCAAAACACATGAGGCAAAAAAACTATTAATCAAGTATTTGGCTGTTCATTCAAGTCTCCTAATTCTACAAAACATTTAATGAAAAAATAGCTCTCGGATTCATTATTTGAATGTTTTAACTACAACAAATGAACCTTCCCCGTGACCCTCTTTAATAGGTTCAATATCTTTTATTTCGCTTAAATTATTAAAAATTGTTTGAATGTACTGAAAGTTCTTAAAACCAATTTTTTTCAGGAGAAGAACAACATCCTCAACTGAGTAAAACGTTGCTACATTATAGAACACATTCTCCTGTTTATGTTTTTGATATAGTTCTCCAATAGTGCTAGTTTTGTCGATAAATCCTATTATTAAGCATCCTCTTGGCTTTAACACCCTGCGCGCTTCTTGAAAAGCGGTTTTTATATCATTTAAAAAGCAAATTGTCGTTACCATCAGTGTAAAGGTAAAAGTATTGTCCCTAAAAGGTAAATTCTCTGCAACACCGTTAATCACTTCAATACCCCTACTTTGGGCTATTTGTCTCATTTTTATAGATGGATCAATTCCAAATTTAATACCTAAAGGCGCTGCAAATCTACCGCTTCCCACACCGATTTCAATCCCTTCTCCATTCTTAGGCAATTGATTTTTTATAGCCCTTAGCTCTGATTTATAAACAAATTTATGTGTCTCAAACCAATCTTCATATTGGTCTGTATATTTTTCAAACGGTTCGATTTTCGATGGATTCTACCTCCATAAGTACGTCATTTTTTCTTTAATTAATGTTATCTTCAGGGGGAACCTTAACAAAATACCTCAAGGTTGAGAGTAAATCAGAATAAATCACAGGATTAAGATAGTCATCAGAAACTATATAGTTTTGTAAACAGGATTATGAAAGCGCCATTATTTCCCTGATTCTTTTCCACAATTCTTTAGTATTATCTTCTCGTACCGTGGTATATACTTTTCGAATCTAAACCAGCCATTGACAACATTATTATCATTAGTGTAATGATTGCAATCTTGATACATCTTTTTGTTTGTTTAAAATATGCATCTTTCTATGGCAATTAGGGAACAAGGCTACAATATTAGCGATTGTATCTTCAAGAGTCATTGTACCCATTTCTGTCAGCATATAGATAAAAAAAAGACCGCTTAAAACGAAGGGAATAACGAGGAATATGAATTTATAAACAACCTTTATGTTGTGAGACTCTTGCCATCTTTCTATGTATTCTACAAAATTAATATCATCTAATTCTTTATTTTTTTCCTTAATTGAATCCTCATTGCCTTTGGTAGTTTTCTTTTTGATTATTTTCCAATTAACTAGTAGGCATAAGTTATGCTATAGTCCTGCAACAATCTAGGGTTATATGAGAATATGGCCTCTTTTTAAAAAGTATATTTCAACAATTGGTTCTTCAATTCCTCATTGAAACCATCGAGATTAATCTTTTGCTTTAGAAAGGAAATTTCTTCCTCATCGCGTTCTAGTAGGTTTGCAAGGAACAA
>JAHQWW010000203.1 GCA_029856365.1 Candidatus Hodarchaeota archaeon | reverse complement strand
TCCTATTCTATAGCATGTATGATGTTCAACCAGTATATCCAGAGAAATGGATTCTCAATGATAAGAAAATTGACCCATTTGGAGCAGAAATCCATGAATTTGAATGGTTTCCAGGTTTCTCTGGAAAATGTCTATTAAATCGTGGAGTCACAAACCAAAAGGGACCAACGATGGCTGCTTTTAATGTTTTCGAAGAAATGGAGAGAGAAGTGGGGGAACTACCAGTTAATATCATTTTTGCAATTGAAGGGGAAGAGGAATTAGGATCACCTCATATGCATGCTTTTATTGACGAATATGCCGAAAAACTCAAGCAAAGTACCGCTGTTTACTTCCCAATGTTTTTTGAGGCCCATGATGGTTCTATACGATTTTTTCTTGGTGTCAGAGGTGTTATCGAATCAAAAATTCGATGTAAAGGAGGAAACTGGGGAGGACCTATAAACCAAAATTTACATTCCTCTTACTCAGGATTGGTCCAAAGTCCGATCTTTAAACTTATAGAAGCATTGTTATCATTAAAAAACGATAATACAAACGAAATTTTAGTTCCAGGAATTATGGAAGATCCAAATATCATTGGACCCACACAAGAAGATAAGGAAGTGATTAAAGAACTTCTCATAAATCTTGATTATGAGGAAATCAAGCAATTTCTAGGTGTAAAAAAATTCAGAGAAAAAGATGGAAAAGAATTAGCAGGAGAAGAAGCAGTACTCGAATGGCTGTTCAAACCAGGATTATCGATCAATGGTATTGTGGGAGGATATTATGGCGAAGGAGGGATGACTATTATACCCCATGAAGTTCATGCAAATCTAGATATCCGCCTTCCTCCATTTCAGGAAGTAGAATATGTCAAAAAGTGCTATCAAGCTCATATCAATAAGCACTATCCAATGCTTGACTTGCAACTCGGAGCTGGTTATGAGCCTGCGAAAATATCCCCCTCCCACCCTTTGATTCAAGCAACAAAGTCAGTTTATGAAGAATGTGGAAAAAATCCCATATTTTATCCATTGTTAGCAGGTTCAGCCCCCTTTTCGATGTTTCAATCCATTCTTAAACTTCCATTCGTTTTTGGAGGGCTTTGTCATGGAGGTCGAGCCCATTCTCCCCTTGAATACGCGGTAATAAAATCTAATGATCCGCACGTTGGAGGTATCCTTGAATTTGAAAAGTTCTTCGCACAATTATTTGATGAATTTGCACAGAAACTTTGAATACCCCATTTTTCTCTTATTAATCAATTAAAACCATTATTATCGTTAAATCTTCCGCTTGCGAGTAGTTGTCTTTTTATATAATTCTGCCAACTCATCTAGTTCAAAATCATCAAGTAGTTCTTTTTCATCTTTATTAAGACTAATTTTTACACTTTCTTTATCTAACAGCGTTCTTAATTCTTCCTGAAGGTCGCCTTTAATTAGTTCGGAGCTTTGCAGTTTTTCACGCCCTTTTCGAGTAATCTGCCATACTTGAAATGGTTTCACATATTCAATCTCACCAACAGACATTAATTTGCGAAGGATTCCCATAATTTTGTCTCTATTGTACTCTACTTGCCCTGTACGGGAGATTATTTCTAACTGGCCTAGTATTGATAGAAGAGGGAGGCCTTTTTCGTGATCATTGAGCATGTCAAGAATGTAAATTGTAAGAAACCTCGAAAATCTGTCTGGTAGTGGATGATCGTCTTCAATCAGACGTTGATGTATCCAAGAGAGAACTTGTCCAAAATACTGAGGTTCTTTCGCAGTACTTGAAAAAACCCGATGTGGTCTATCAATCCTATTGAGGATATCTAACTTTTCGATAATTGTTGAAGGATGGACTTGAGCAATATCTTTTTTGTGAAAGAGAACAGCCAAGGGTTTCCCGAAAGATTGAGGATGATTAAGTATTTTTTTAAATTCAGGCTCTACATCAACAAAACTTCTTTCATCACTCCCATCAATAACAAAAATGATAGCATCAACATGATCCAAGAATTTCAATACAAATGTTTTCACCTCTTTTCTCCCTCCAACTTCTGTGATATTGAATGTTAAGTTATTATTAATTGTTATCTCTGAAATAGTTTGAGCTGTTGAAGGTGTTCCTGACGTAAAGATCCCTTTTTGAAACGAAGTGATAATAGTAGACTTACCACTCTTCTCTAACCCATATAGGAGTACTCGAATTGTAGTTGTCAGCATTTTTTCCCCATTTTCTAGTTAAGTTTCTAGACTGCTCAATACTAGATGATTTCTTTTTAAAATTTTTCATCTGCCTTTGACAATGGTTAAATGTTTGAAACTTCGATGAATTATTTGTATTGAGATAATTTTCTTGCCAAATGACCTTTTCTTTCCCATACTTCACTTAAATTAAAGAAAATTAGGAATTGCTTATACAGACTCAAAGGTACCGAAAAGAAAT
>JAHQWW010000086.1 GCA_029856365.1 Candidatus Hodarchaeota archaeon | reverse complement strand
AAATGAATCATCATGAACGTCTGGTGTTGTTGACGTGTCTGCTAACGTTAACGATTCGGAGGACGAAATGTTCACTGTATCATATCCCTCATAATTTTTTCCAGTTCCAGTTTGACTTCCAATAGCAAAATTAGGTGTTGAGCGATCCTCGTATGAAGCTTCAATTGAGTCAGGAACAGAATCAATACCAGATTTCTCCATTAATCTTGGTACTTCGACCATTGACTCCTTGAGAGGGTTAATACCAGTCCCACCTTCTCGCAGTGTTTCCTTTGGGGAAATTGACGTTATTAGTTGTGTTGGTATGCAACCAAGTATAATCACAAGAAGAATGGTCAATGAACCTATTACTGGTTGATTTTTTCTCAAGATATTCATTTTCAGTCCCCATCAGCAGTTGATTGCTGTTGGGAGTATTATTCATCTACTAGTTTCATAAGAAACTGCGAGAGATCTTATAAAGTTTGATTTTATTCTTTTAGAAGTTACTTCTCGAATTTTGAGTTATAAGGGAGAAAGATAATATATTATATTGTTAATTTCAGAAGTATTTAGGTAGTCATATTACTATGAGAACCTCTCTAGTTGCATTTTTGTGTTGATGTTTTTTTTTAGCATGTTTATAGTCTTCATGGGGCTTTATTTATTTAACCAAATTCTCTAGATAAATTATCCGAATTAATACTTTTTATTTCGAATTATTAGTCACATATTCAAATTAAATGTTTGTAATTAATGAGGAACTAATTGATTCAAATCAGAAATAGCACTAGATTGATTTAATCTAATTTTTCCAACAAGAAAACTAGTTTATCTAAAGTTAAACAAATATTTACCTTTTCATGCAAAATTCTGAAATCATATTTTTTTAACCATAGCGTTTCCTTAATTAGTCTTTAAACATTATGTACCGCTGTAAAGAACTAAATCTTTATACTTCTGTGAACATAAAAGGTTTAAGACACGTGAGTGGTTCACCTAGTTCAACATTATCAGGATCTAAAAAGTATGCTACTGCTGATGTCGAGCTTAAGAGGGAATTCCCATCCTGTGGAGTGTAAGAATATCCCACTATCTCTACTTTATCAGTGAAGAGCTCACTTTGACGAACCATTAAGCTAGGTAAAACAACCACTAATTGATTGAGAATCCGTCCAAAGTGGCCATATTCTCTACCAAAGCTGAAAATCACATTCGCGTCTGTTTTATTTGTTACTGCAACATAAGGATCGTCGCAGAATTTTTGAATAACCTCATCTAAGGATAATGCTTTCTCCTTATCTAATACCAAATTAAAAAAGGAAGTATGCATATACTGAGTATTTAACTTAATAGCACTAGAAAACACATTAAGGTGATAGCCAAGAGTTGAATACAAACGATAGACGTCTTTTGCGTGATGTGTTCCAAAAGTTTGATCCTTATGTTTTCCCACGGATGGCCCAGCAATAAATTTACCAGTTTGGGAGACATCCGTGGCTCTTCTCATAAAGACAAAACGTGCTTCACTTAGAATACTTTTTCTATCCTGATCAAATGCTAAGTCTTTTAGTATTCTAGATGCTGCATGAGTATTGCAACTAACGACTTGTAGGAACTGAGAGTTATCTCTATGAAGGACACTATCATTCAATCCAACACCATAAGGGATGCCAAAGCCATGTTCAGATCCTTGTGCTAAAAAGGCTCTAACATCTTCTTTTACGTTTTCATAGAATAGGAATCGATTTCTAACTCCCATTCCTTCAGTTGAGCAATCAACTACTACAGTAGCCTTTGCCAAGGCGTCTTCAAAGGTATAGGTTGGTTCAACTCCAATTTCACGGAACTTATTAAACTTCTCTATCTGACAGCACATATGGGCTCCCTTTTTAAGTAAACCCCGGATCATGGGCCGATCAGTTAACCTAGGTGTGTGTTTATAAAATATAAGCTCGTCAATTCCTAATTCCTTTGATAAGGCCGCTAAAAGGCCCGTTAATGGTTCACCAATAGTACCTGTGCCTACAATTAAAACGGTATTACCATTATTTAACATAGCAAGACCTCGAAACTTGAAAAATGGTATGTCTTTGTGCAACAGAAGCTGCTAGCTCAATTATATCAATGTCAACCGTTATTTCTTACATCAATATAAATCCATATGATAAACTGTATCGCTCATAGGGGTGAAGAAAAAATCTCTCTTCAATTGAGTTTTTCTCTGAAAATATGGCATTAATAAAAAATTATCCTCTATTAGATAAGAAAATGCTTTGAAATAGAATCTATTTCAGTGTATTTCTTAAATCGAATGAAATATAATTATTAATTATTTTATTGAATTATATTGAGGTGTAGTAGCAATAAAATCGAAAATGTTTTCTAATGAGCCTATTTTGCCAGTAGATATTTGATATCCTGCAACTGCATTAGCAAATTTCGTTGCCTCTGGGATTGTCATCCCTAGTTGCCATCCTGTCAGAAATCCAGCATGCCAATTGTCCCCTGCACCCGTTGCTTTAAGGACTGAAATTTTAAAACAAGGCTCAAGAGCTTGTTGTTTACCATTTTTCCAGACTTCGGCTTTATTCGCCATGTGTAATCCAAATAAAATTTCTGGATATGTGAGGGATAACTGTTCAATGGCTTCTTCTGGTGTTAGATTGGGTTTCTTAGCTAGTAATTGAAGTTCCGTTTCATTTCCAGTAATGAATGAGGGAGGTCGCATTCGGTGTTCAAGGATTCGTTCTCGAAATCCATCTATTCGTTTAAGATGAGGTGTTAAGTCGGAAAAGTCGACTGATACGATGATAGAAGGTGGGACCTCTGTCAGAATAACCTCCACTAGATCTTCCATCTGATAGTTTTGAGCATTGGTTATTGCAATAACATGACTATCTTTGAGTGTCCGCCATTGTTTAGGTGTTAATTTGTCTGAAGAGAAATCTGCAACACTCCCCGAGGAACAGAACATTACATTATGTTTGTCCGTATCATGGGGAATTTCGAGTATTACTGAGCTAGCCATTTTGCCTGATGTAGATATTAATGTCTTTACTCCAAGTGGGTGTAGGAAAAATTCAACCAGCTGTTTACCTAGATGAGAAGTTTCACATAAAAAAGTAGTCGGAACGCCTAAACCCCCTAACGTTTTAGCTACATTTCCTCCATTTCCACCTGCTATGAATTGGGCTTCTGGTCCAAGAAGATTGCCACCTCCTCTTGAATAGACGGTTTGGATCCCTTGTATTAACTGATCATATGACATTCTTGGATCTATAATGATATCAAGATAAAAATCAGGTAGAACAGTCATTTTTAATTGTTTTATCTTAGTTGAAGCTGTTTCAAAGTCTATTGAAAGCATTCTCTATCACTTTGGACTTCCATTTTCGTATAATGGATTATTTTTTGTTTTATCGTATTCCTTAATTAAAGTCTAGAATCTTACCTCAAGAAATATTGTTACTATTTTTTCAAAATAGTTGTTTTTTAGTTACTTTCGGGTATTATGGAAAAAATATAAATAAAAATGTCTTAAAATCAAAGCAACGTCGAAATTGATGTTAATGAGGAATTCTTATGGGAAATAAAGAACAAAGAGATTGCGTTGTTGTTGATGCGATTCGTTTACCAATGGGAAAATCTTCTCGGGCTCAAATGTCGAAATTTGGAGGATATTACAGGAATATGTCGTCACAAGATATGTTAGCAGGTGTGTTGGAGATCCTAGTTGAGAGAGTACAAACCCAATCCAGTTCGTTTGATACTCATGAAATCGAGGATGTTCATGTTGGTATTTTAACACAAATTGGTGATCAAGGAGGTAATGTCGCTCGGGTTGCCCAGCTGATGGCAAAAAACATTCCTGATATTGTGGCTGCTGCAACAGTTAATAGATATTGTAATGCAGGATTACAGGCGGTGAATACATGCGCAAACGCCATTAAGGTAGGTGATGGAGATATTATGATAGCAGCAGGAGTTGAAAACCTCACACATTACCCCATGGGAATCGACATTCAGGTAGGTTTTATGTATCCAGTGGATAATATTTATTGTCATATGTCAGAGACCCGTATGGCCGACCTTCAAGAACGTATGAGTTTTGTTCAAGGTGAGTCCGCAGAATTAGTAGCAGAAAAATATGGTTTAACTAGAGAAGAGATGGATAAATTCGGTTTGTGGAGCCACCAAAAAGCAACTAAGGCAATGAGGGATAAAGAAAACTATGAGAAGCGTATTGTACCATTTGAAGTGACAATAGAAAATCCAGATGGAGCATTTGAAACTAAAAAAGTGACAGAAGATCAAACAGTTCGTACAATTGCTCTTGATGATCCAAACACTGCATGGACTCAAATGCAAGCCCTTCCTCCAGTTTTTAGACCTGATGATGGAAAAGTTACTGCAGGAAATTCATCACAAATAACAGATGGCGCATCAGCAGTTATGCTTATGTCTCAAGATAAAGCTGATGAGCTCGGTTTGAAACCCATGGTTCGGATTCTTTCAACAGCAGTTGCTGGTGATGACCCAATGTTAATGTTAACAGGGCCTATTCCAGCGCAAGAACGCGCATTGAAAAGATCAGGGCTTGAGATGAAAGATATGGATTGTATTGAACCAAATGAAGCATTTGCCTCACCTTGTCTCGCTTTTGCAAAACATTTTGGGTATGCATTTGATGATCCACGTGTTAATCCTTATGGAGGAGCAATAGCGACTGGTCATGCAATTGGTTCCTCAGGAACACATTATTTTTGTGATATGGCTCACTATCTGGTAAATGAGAAAAAACGTTATGGCATTCAGGCATTATGCGGTGGTGGGGGTGTGGGAATCGCTACTGTGGTTGAACGTATATAAAAACCAAACACTTCCTTTTTCTCCTTTTTTGCTAGCATGATTTCTCTAGAGAATATTTTTCAAGAAAGAATTAACTTACTTACCTGAACTTCTTACTACTTAATTCAGATATAAGAAAAAATCTTAAAAAAACGGATTCAAGTCATTTTCACTAATCAGATAAGTCCATTTGACTGCAGCAATCAATACTCAATTGCCTAATAAAGCCACCATAATGAAGATTTAAGTCTTAGTCGGAGCAAACCGAAATAATATGTCTGATTTTGATATTATCGGTTTTATTTTTGCTTTAATCCTTGCTTTTCTACTGGTATTAATGAACGCTTTTTTTGTGGCCGCCGAATTCGCTTTAGTAAGTGTTCGTCCCTCAAGAATAGAGGAACTTGTACGAAAGACTGGAAGTAGAAGAGCAAAAGCCGTCCAGCTGGCTATAAAAAATCAAGATGAGGTAATCAGTGCTACTCAGCTTGGAATAACAATGGCAAGTCTTGCATTAGGATTTTTGGCTGGAGCTTCAATCGAACCCGTCGTTGAAAGCCTATTTGAAGCATTAGGATTTATAACGTACTTAGATGAATTAGGAGTTTTAGTGCTTCTAGGCGGACTTTCTTTAGGTGCCTTATTAGCATTTTCTATGACTACTTATATGCATGTTGTACTTGGCGAACTAGCACCTAAGAGTGTGGCTCTTCAGTATCCAGAACGAACCAGTTTATGGGTTGCAAAACCTTTGCACTGGTTTGCTGTGATTTTCAAACCCATAATCTGGCTTTTCAATCAAACTGGCTGGCTTATTTTAGCATTGTTTGGTGTTAGACCTCTTGTTGGACATCGGAGTGTACATTCAGAAGATGAGTTAAAATTACTCATCACACAGTCAGAAAAAGCAGGGATTCTTGAGGAAAGTGAAACTGCAATCCTAAAACGGACATTTGACTTACCAGACACCCAAGTTAGAATGATAATGACCCCAAGATATGATATAAGAACAATTTCTATTACTGATGATTTTGAAGATATCGTAAAGACTGTTAATGATTCAGGTCATTCCAGATTCCCTGTTTTTGATGAATCACGAGAAAAAATCGTTGGCTTTCTATACGCCAAAGATCTTTTGAATTATTTAGAACTATTCTTAGATTCTACTGAAATCAACCAGAAGAAGGAATTAGTTGACATTTCCCAATTGTTGAGAGAAACTGATTATGTACCCGAAACAATGCGAGCAGATTTGCTATTAGAAAGATTACAAAATACAAAACGTCATTCAGCCATTGTAGTCGATGAATTTGGGGAGGTGGTAGGATTAATAACATTAGAAGATATCTTAGAGCTTTTAGTTGGTGATATCCAAGATGAATATGACTATGAACCAGCTGAAATTACAACATCAGATGAAAACAAAGGTGAGTCGAAAGTAAGTGGTCAAACATCGCTAGATGATTTTAATGACTATTTCAATACAAATTTTCAGTCAGATATCTCTGTAACTATTGGTGGGTTCATTCAAGAGAAACTCGGCCGATTACCTATAGAAAAAGAAGTTTTTAAAATAGATGATAATGTTTTCACTGTAGATGAAATGTCTGAATTACGAATAGAATCTTTGTTAGTTCTTGGCAAAAAGAAAAGTACTGAAGAGGAAGAGGAAATAGAGGGAGAAACCCCCACATAATTATTCGTAGTATTTTCTAATTCTTAATTACTAGATTGTTTTCAATGAAAAAACTGTAAATTGAGGAAAGAAGAACTGAAAGATTGCTACTGAAAAACCCTCCCGTCTGGTGAAAAATGAAGTCATTTAAACAGATTAAAAATCTTCTACAAATAGGAGAGACTGGGGGAATTGCTAAACGGTATATGGTAATGAATAGCTTTGATGGCGCTCTTACAGCGTTGGGTATCATCATTGGGAGCTTCATAGCTGGAGTTCATGAACCCCGAACAATAATCCTCGCTGGATTAGGAGCAAGCATCGCGATGGGAGTTTCAGGAGGATTTGGCGCATATTTGACAGAGAGTGCTGTTAAGAAAGAAGAACTAGCTGAAATGGGGTCTGCAATGCTTGAAAACATAGAAAATACTGTTCTTGATCAAGCAGCAATGATTTCGTCCTATTTTGTAGCAGTAGTTGATGGTCTTAGTCCGTTTTTGGCAGCTTCAATTTCATTTCTTCCCTTTTTTGGAGCTTATTTTTTAAAATGGACCATTGAATTTGCATACGTAGCTTCGATACTACTAACTAGCATTTCTTTGTTTGTCTTAGGAGCATATTTAGGTAAAATCTCAAAGGAAAATATGGTCATAAATGGAGTTAGGATGGTAATTGCTGGTGTTGTTACAGCGATTCTGGTAATGGTTCTAGAATTTTTATAACAATAGCTTTTATAACCGAATAGAATCAAAGTAGGATGAGAAAAGATTATTGATTCGGAGAAAATGTATCAATCATCAGTTTTACATCGTCCGAGAGTTGATAAAGGACTGGACAAGTACAACCACTCTCAATCCACTTTGATACTTGTTCAACACATTCATTCGGGTTTCCGCTGGCTGTAATTTTCTGTACGATCTCGTCGGGGATATGTCTCATTGCTTTATGGATTTGTTCTCTTGTTGCTGGCCATGTTAATTCATCGTGGATTTTGTCAAGAATATCTTGGGGCATCTTACTTGCCTTCATTAAATGGGGTTGTTGCCCCATATATTGGGTTAATAGTTCTCTTGCTTCATCTAATGCTTTTTTTCGATCACGATCCATTGAACAAACAATTAGTTGAGGCCGATCAATGTTTTCTAAGGAGCCACCAGCTTTTTTTGCCCCAATTTCTAGATATTTCAACGCTGTATGATTATAATCAGGTGAAACCATGTAGTTAAGTAAAATGCCATCAGCTAGATTCTGGGCACAGAGTTCTCCAGTAAGTTCTATCATTTTCATACCTGTTGCGCCAATCAATATTGGAACCTCTCGTGGTTTGTCTGGATCCCCATGAACTATATCTAATCGGATCCCATCCACATGAACAAATTCCCCATCAAATGTGACTGTTTCCATACTAAGTAATTTTTTCATAACAGTTGTATATTCCCTCATCAACTTCAATGGCTTCCTACGAGGTGTGCCAACTTTACTTGCGAGAGGTTCCCACCACGCTCCAAGCCCACAAATGAATCTGCCTGGAGCCATTTGATCCATGGTAGAGAAAGTGGCAGCCATGAGTGCAACATTTCGTGTCAGATTATTTACAACCCCAGTTCCTAATTTGATCTTTTTTGTAACTGCAGCCATTGCAGAAAGGGGAATAGTTGCCACACGAGCTAAACGTGACTCAGCTTGCCAAACAGCTTCGAATCCTTTTTTTTCAGCATATTTGGCAAATTCTATTGACTTAGGAATATCATGCTTATCCTGTAAGTAAAGTGCTATGCGTGAATATTCAGACATTTTTCCTCTAGCTCCATATGATTATTATTTGTAAGAGAAACCATTTCACCTCAATAATGATTCTTTTTATAGAGGCATTTAAAGAGGGAATGATTGAAGATATTTTATTGGTTTTTATCCAAAAATATATACTAATCTCTTAGTTAATCAATATTTACTTTTGAATGACGGTGAAATTATGGAGAAAATCGAAAAAGAAAGGCAGTACCGTTTAATCCTACAATCTATAGAGCACAAACTACTTCAAATTGAAGATATAACAGCTCAGAAAATGTATATGGTTGTTGTTGATCAACTCTCTGATATTCCGTATTTTAACTGGACAGGTATCTATCTGCTTAACAAAGAGAAAAATGAACTGGTATTAGACTATTATGTTGGGAAACCAACAGAGCACACTCATATTCCAGTCGGTCGAGGTGTCTGTGGCTCTGCAGTAGTAGATAAGACAGACAAAATAGTCGAAGATGTGACGACGGAAGATAACTATCTCGCATGCTCATTGGAAACACGATCAGAAATCGTAGTATTAATACAGAAGAAAACGGAAATAATAGGGCAAATCGATGTTGATTCTGATGATGTTGCAGCCTTTGATGAGACTGACCAGAAATATCTTCGACAAGTTTCCGATTTAATCGTTGAAAAGCTTCAGAATTTGTGAGTTATTAAAAAGATTCTAAAAAGAGGATGTTTCAAAAACACACAAAGAAAGCAGATCAAACTAGTTCTATATTCATGCTCAGAAAGTTATCATACCTTAAGTGGAAGTAACTCTCAACTGTACCGCTAAAACCGTGACAAATAGGTAATGGATCATTGGGATGACTTCTTTTTAATTCTATACTCAAATTGAACAGAAAGGAATTTGTAGTAATGCCATCATCAGGTATGGTTAACTCTACTGTAAATGACCCAGTACCAGAAAAACTCTTATTTACCAAGTTATAATATTGAACTGGTTCATTACTAGAATCCATTACGTATTCAGGCGTGTTAAGATGCATTGTTTCATCATTAATATTCTCCACAGGATAGATATTTCCAAAATCAATGTCCTGAAGTGAAACAACCTCATAATACCTCGTTTCTTCATTAAAGTAAGTGACAGAACCGTGGACAAAAAGGTAGGTTGTTGAAAAGTATATGGTTTTGTTGTTACCATCTGAAACAGTTTCCGTGAATCCCCAACCATCCTGAGATACAGGAGTTAATTTTCCTCTTAGATTAGCTGGACTTGAGTTAGGAGACAACGATAAACAACGAGTAAACATTACTAAACAAGGATTTTTCTGAAATACATGGATATAACCAAGATGACTCATCAGTAAGACTAGGGGTTCGTAAGATTTGATTTGTTCGATGACGAGGTCATGGGACTGAACATAATTAGGTTGTTTTCCAAGGGGCAAAAAAACACGTTCTGGTCCAGCTAACTCAATTTCAGCATCAAAATGGGTAACTGTTCTCACTCCACTTTGACGGATGAAAATAATTCGTTCAGTTATAGTTTCAAGGGAACAATTAAAAGTAGTATCACGGAAGGGAGCTGTCCCATTAACGCCAGGAACACCGCTGTGATAAGAAGGGGCACCAGGGGCTTTATATATAAGAGGGTGACTGGAAAAAGGAATTAGAATTAACAGTAGAGTAAGGAGAAATAATGAGAAAATACTAGCAACAATAATCTTTTGTTTTTTATTTAGCATAAGACTCAGGAAAAATAATAGTTTATGTTATAAAAATGTGAAGGAAACGGAAAGTACAGACTTTTGAAGAAGAAATAATTTCCTGAAACTGATTATAACAATCAAATAAAGATTTAAATAGATTGAACGGGATCAATCTGCTTGAAAAATTAAGAACTTTGATAAAAAGGTCTTCCATGAAATACAACCGCAGTACAATCAATTTGACGAACCAATTTTTCAGATGGTCTTCGTCCTAATCGAGGTTTGCCATATCCAAGAATCAAAAGGTCTAAACGATCTTTCTTAACAACCTCAGCAATTGATCTGACGAAATCATGACCTAATACATGTCTTTGTTCAATGGGTATTCCCATTCTAAGAGCTTCTCCAATATTGTGCAAAAAAACAGAAATATCTTCCTGTACTCCAGGAGCTTCAGACATTACTTCGGGTGTAATTAATTTAGGAACGTGAGTCCAATGATAAGCTACTAAATCAGCAATTCTAGTTGATGAGACCATGGCGATCCCAAGCTGTAATAGAAAAGGGTCACGTTTAGTGCCTGGAGTCAACGCGCCTACATGTTCGAAGGTAATTTTTTTCTCGGTTTTCTCATTCTTACTGGGAAAAACTTGAAGTCCTGGAATTGGCATTTTTCGGAGTGTATTGTGAGAAATGCTAATTTCCCAGAATTTTCGGCCACGAGGGGAGGGTAAAATAGCTAATTGATATTCCCCTGTGTTAGCTACCTCAATCATGTGTTGAATGATATCTCTAGCTGAAATATTTCTTCGGAGAGGTTCAACAATAATTAATTCATATGGTATTTGAAATCGTTTAAATTCGTCGGTATAACTGCTAAATGCCTTTTCTGTTTCATATCCAAAATGATAAAGCGTAACTTTTGGCCCAAATTCATGAGCAATGTGAATAGCTATTCTGATAGTGTCCCATTCGAAGGGTTTTCCCCGTACGGGAATTAGAATGTTGTTTAAAATAGTTGTAAAAAAGGTTTCTGGCACGTAGTCAGCCCGAGGACGAACATGTTTTCCTAATTTTGATGAGACTTTAATTGGAATTCTTTTACGGGCATATCCTTCATAAAGGATTATACCTAGTAATAACCAAATTGAGGTGGTTAAAAAGGATTCTGGATGTAGAAATAGCGTGAAAGAAAAGATGGTTAATAATGCGATTCCTCCTAATACAGGAATGAGAGGGAACAATGGGGTCTTATAGCCATAATCTAGTTTTTCTATAGAGATCCTGACCTTTCTCCGGATTAAAACGGCTGCTACCATAACTTGTCCGAATAATATCATAAACATCAAATCAGCAGAAGTTGCTACAGCTTCAATGGGGATTAAAACAGCCATTAGAATAACAACTAATCCAGTTACGTATATGGAATTGACTGGTGTATGTGTTTTAGCTGAAACTGATGCTAATTGTGAAGGTAAAGATCCATTCCGAGCCAAAGCAAACGCTACCCGAGTTGACGAAAAAATAGCAGCATTTAAGGCTGATAGTGTTGATAATATTCCTCCAAAAAGAATAACAACTAATCCTAAACCCGGAAGCATTTGTTGAGCCGCATACAGAAGTCCTAATTCCTTATTTTCACTTAAAAATTCCCAAGTTGCCTGTCCTTCCACTGTAAACGCCCCTAGAGAAACCACTCCCACTAATAGATATATCGGTATCACGATTAATACCGACAGAATTACCGATTTCGGAATACTGGTCTTTGGGTCGTAAATCTCCTCTCCTGTTTGACACACAACTTCATATCCCTCAAATGCAATGAAAGTGAATCCCATTGCTGTAAAAATCGAAAAAAATCCTCTTGGAAAAAAATCCGTGAAATTTGCTGAGGTTAGGGTAGGAATTGAGGTCATAATAATCAAACCTGTTAAGATGAAAAATACAAGCACTAATACCTTTATGCCCGATATCCAGGTCTCAGCTTTTCCCATGACTGAAGATCCGAATTGATTAATAATTAAAAATAATACAATGGCACCAACTGCAATTATTTTTTCAATGATGAAAACAGTTTCAAGAGGAATTTCAAAACCAAGGTTATCAAGAAAGGTAGTAAAATATGCAGCAAATCCAAGGGCATAAAGCGACCCTGCAACTGCAGCTGCGAACCAACTCATCCAGCCACTTAAGAATCCTTGATGTTCTCCTAGTCCAGCCCTAGCCCAAATATACCCTCCACCTGCTTCAGGTATTGCGGATCCTAGTTCCGCATAGACCATTGCAATTAAGGTAGCAATCACTCCGTTGAAAGCAAAAGCAACTAATAATCCTGGCCCAGCAATCCCTGCAGCAATCCCTGTAAGGACAAAAATACCCGCACCAATCATAGCTCCCACTCCAGTCATAGTTGCCTGAGTCACAGTCATGTCCCGTGAGAGATCTGCGCCATTTAAGACGGTATCCTGTCCTTTATATGGTTTAGGTCCAATAACAAAACGCTTTCTTCCTAAAAATATTACTTGAATTAATGAGTAGACTGATAATCCAATTATGATAAAAAATGCTATCCCTATTAGAATCAAGCCAAATAGAGTATCAGCAATTGGAAACATTGATTATCAACCTTAATCATTAAACTTTTTAATAATTCTTTGATGTATCATTTTAAGAACTATTTTCATTAGCATCAATGGTCTTATTTCATGTTTTTATGCCGTTAAAATAAACGTTTTTGTCTTCATGTGTTGAATAAATCAATTTAGGATTTTATTTGTTTCCAAAGCAATGCAATATAATAGTCAGTTAAATAAACATCATGAATAATAATGATTGAAGAGTTTGATAAAGAGAATAGATGAAAAGGTTAAACATGGAAAGAAGGGGTCAAAAATGCAAACAAAACCACCTACAATTAAAGTGAATTTTGAAAATGTACCTGACTTTGCTATTTCAGGATTCTTCGGGGGTGTAAATCCCAACGAAGGGAATATTAGTTTTTTTCAAGATAGGCTTGTTCCACGAGAAAGTGACCAGCCAGGACGGATAGTATTAGACACAATAGAACACAATTTTGTCGCTACCGTTAAAATGAGCCCTGCTGTATTTAAACGGATGGCAATATGGATGTCGGAACACGTGAAGCGTTTCGAATCAATGCACGGGGAAATTCAATTAGGTCATCCGATTAAAAAACCAGATCAAGAACCACCATCTTACTATGGTTAGTGTAATAGTACTGGTGGACCACTTAACTTCTGGTTTACTCCTCACCAGTTTTTCTTTTTAGCTTCTGTTTTTACTTTCTTTCCCACTTCTTTTCCTTTCTCCACAGTTTTTTTGCCTATTTTTTCCGCTTCTTTCTTCTTTTTTCCAGCTTCTTTTTTGAGTTTATCGAACATTTTTTTCACTTTCTATAGGTTCAGTTTTATGAACATCGAGGTGCTTAATCAGTATTTTCCATAAAACCATAATATATTTTTTTTTCATGTAATTTTTAAATGTTGTATTTTATTCTCTTGTGAACAAACAAAGAGAATTAAAAACCAAAAAAAGTAAGCATCATCAAAATAACCTCCTTTTCAATAGCTTCTCAAAATTCCAGTGCTTATCTAGACATTTATCGGGTAGAAAAATGAACAAATCTTCCCGCAGAATTAAAAATCTTAGATCACTTTTAGAAAATAATTTTTTTCTTAGTGATAAAAAGGTAGTCGTGACTCATCATCCCTGTGGATCGACCATGATGAGTTGATCGGCCTGAAGCAGCACGATCATCACTTAATTTTACTTGAATGGTCGTAATCAAGTCAAAACCAACCGTATCTAATTGGTTTTCAAAATGTTTTAAATCAGATAGATTCTTGAACCCAGTCCAATAAAAAGCAAATTTATGAGGTTTAAGGACTCGATAACATTCTTTTAATGATTTCAAACTGTTTTTCCAATAATTTGCCCCCAATCCGCCACATAATGTATTCTTGGGGAGAGGGGTTGTCCTTAGGATGGCTGATATTACATTAGAACGTTTTGATCGGTGTAAAGTTCTTCGCTGAATTTGGATTTGCTGATATTCGACATCTTTGTCTTTATAGGGAGGAGAGGTAACTATTAAATCAACTGAATTCCTTTCTAGCTCAACTTGATGGTTGGATGCCAGTTTAAAAACTGGAATGAATTTTAGATTTTTTGGAAGAGAGGAAATCTCTTGTATCATCTTTCTTGCTTTACGTTCGAAGATAGGGATTATGGAGGCATATTTCCAATTTTTTTTTAATTCAAAATCCCTTCTACCAACGATTTTAATCGAATGAATTAAAGCTAATTCAAAAAATTGTCTAAAAGGAATTTTTTGCGAATTAATTGAAATACTTTCAATTAGGGAGTTGATCTCATGGGAGATTTTCGTTCCTAAACATATTTTATCTCCTTTATCCAATACATCAAATTTGGGTTCGAATAACTTTTTCTGTTGAGTAAGAATTGAATTTAAATGAACCTGTAAAGTTTCAGAATTCAAGTAGGTTGTTTTAACGTTTGAAACCATAATTGCAAAAGGATTCAAATCATAACCTATAAATTGACGCTCTAATAACATGGTTTCTAATCCAGTTGTTCCTCCACCTACAAAAGGATCAAAAACAAGGTCATTTTTCTTGGAAAATCTCTTAATTAATCCGTGAGGCAACTTTGAAAGAAATTTTGCAGGATAGGAATAAAAGGTACGGGTGTAGCCTTTCTCACGCTCAGGTTTCGCTAAATCAGTGATCCAAAGAATATCATTATTGGAGAGGGTCATAAATCTAAAAAAAAAGAAAAAAGAAGATGTATTTAAAGTTGAGTGAAGGAGTCCACAGTTTTCTGATCAAGCCTCTTAATGACTTCTACGAGGAGGTTTAATGCTTGTTCAACATCTCCTAGATCTAATATACCATTGTGAGAATGGATATGTCTTGTAGGAACACCAAGAACAAGAGAGGGACAACCAATTCCAGTTATGTGTATAATTCCGGCATCAGTCGATCCTCCTAATATTACGGAAAGCTGATGGCTAATCCCCTTTTCTTTAGCTATATCTAATACAAATTGTTTTAATCGGGGATTAGGTATCATAGATGCATCTGCAGTAAGAATTGAAACTCCTTTCGACATTTCTGTTGGAGCTTTGGTTTTTTCAACCCCTGGTACATCTCCAGCAATGTCTACTTCCAAAGCAAATCCAACATCAGGCTGGATGACATGTGCAGCTGTGCGAGCACCACGTAATCCCACTTCTTCTTGGACGGTAGCTACACCATAAATCTGGTTTGGATGTTCAATGTTCTCTTCTTTCAATCGACGTATAACCTCTGCTGCGATAAAGGCGCCAATTCGGTCATCAAAACCTTTTGCCATCGCTAGAGTAACCTCTTCATTTTTCTCCTCATTTTTTTCCTTTGTTATCTGAGTTCGTT
>JAHQWW010000085.1 GCA_029856365.1 Candidatus Hodarchaeota archaeon | reverse complement strand
AAAATACCTAAAATCAATCCATACGATAGTAAATCAACTGGTAGGTATGGATAGGTTCCCTCATGAAAAACACCTGCCCCTGTTGGACTACCATGTTTAATATAAAGTTTGTTCGGATCATAAGGGTTTTTTCCTTCCCATAAACATTGTGCTCCAGTGTAGACCACTTGATTAACATCTCCTCCATACATTCCTGGCAGATATAAGATAAAAAAAACTGTCATGAAGATAAGACCAAGGTAAAGGAGTGTTGGTGTTAAGCGTAGTTTTATATTCGTGAGAATGAATATTACCATTAAAATAATGAATAAATTATAGAATAAAGCAGAAACGAAAAGACCAGAAACACCAGAATGTTCTAATTCATCAAAACCATAGAGAAGACCTTGTACAAAAAAGATGGAAAAAGGAATAGCAATTATTATTATAAAAAATAGATTTGCCCAATTTTCTCTAAGAAAAGGCTTATTCTTAAGCCGTGAAAGAAAGTCATCAATACTACTAAGTTCTTTCAAATCAAGTTCGCCCTTATTTTCAATTGTGAAAAATGAAAAAAGACTCATAAAGTTTATGTTCTCTTGTGAATAGAATTCTTCTTTTCCTATTTCACACTGAAATATTTATGCAAGTATTCGAGTTAAAAAGTGGTTTAAGATACATCTAATTTGATTGAAATGACAATTTAGACTTGTAGAAAGGGAAGGAAGGAAAAATACAATCTATCTCTTCAATTACGAAGAAAGGAATAATTGAGAGCTGGGATAAGAAAGGAGAAAAGAATAAATCAAGTCTTTTTTTCTTGGATAATCGTCTTCTTAACTTTTAAATATGTACTCTTGCTGATTAGTTAGAGACTATGGTTTTGTAGCCAACACACTAGAGAGGAACCGAGTTGATTTGTAGCTCCGTGTGAATTCAGATAATTTATTTATGGTAACTAGTACAATTCTATTGAAACAGATGTATTTACCTTGACTATTCGGTTTAATCGTGAAAAGAAAGAACTTAAACTTAGTGTAAGAGATCTTTCGTTTCTTGGGATTCCTAAGTTTACTAGAGCTCAAATTTCTTTTAAAAATGCAGAAGTAGGCAAGGAAATTCATCAAGAGATACAGAATCAAAAACAAAGGGAAAATATTAATTATGAGGCTGAATATTTTGTCAAATATCAGTTCTCAGTTCAAGACTGGCGGGTTATCATTCGCGGGAGGATAGATCTAGTTGCTCGTACATCTGAGTCTATTCAAATTGAAGAAATAAAGTCAATTTTTTTAAAGCAGTTTTCTGCTTCCCCTGATGATCCACGAATCAAACCATTCAGGCTACAACTTCAATGTTATGCATGGATGTTAAGCCAAATTGAAACTGGGCTGCCTTCATTATCATTGCAATTAATTTTGGTTAACCGTTTCGATAATAAACAACATGTTGTCCCTATTCCATATCAGGATATGTCTGAATTTGTAATCGAGAAAATTACAAAACTTCTTCAACAAGAACAGGTTAAACAGATTCGCCTTGAAAAGAAGATCAACTCATTATCTCGCTTACATTTTCCTTTTCATTATAGAAAATATCAAAAAGAAATAGTCCAGAAGATTAGGGGAATTGTGGATAAAAAATTATGTCTTATAATGGAAGCTCCTAGTGGTTTGGGGAAAACAGTCGTCTCCCTCTATCCGCTAATTCCTAAAGCTATCCTTGAGGATTCAAAGATCTTCTTTTTAACTGCAAAAGCTACTCAGCGACATATAGTGGAAAGAACTCTTGATTTATTTTACAAACAAGGAGTAGATTTCCTAGCTTTGACATTAAAGGCAAAAGAAAAGATGTGTCAGAATGCAATTTATTTTTGCCATGAAGATTATTGTCCTTTTTTAAAAAACTATCTACAGCATTATCCTGACGAAATTCTTGAAAAATTTGTCCAACAGCGAGGAGTAATAGATCCAGAATCTATTGAAAGAGAAGCTTTAACTACAGAAGCTTTTTGTCCCTTTGAATTATCTTTAGATATTTCTTTAGAGGCAGATGTTATTATTGGGGATTATAATTATGTATTCCATCCTCGAGTATCGTTACAACGTTTTTTTGGGGATCCTCATCAGAAAAAATCCTTGTTTTATTTGATAATAGATGAAGCTCACAATTTAGTGTCTAGGAGTTTATCTTATTACTCTCACGCTTTGACTCAGGGAGAAGTCTTCGTCTTTAAACGATCGATGCAGCAACTCAAAAAGAAGATCAAGGGGATTCCCTTACCTGAGTTTCTCCCTCCAAAATTAGAGAGGATCTTTCGAAATCTTCGTGCTAAACAAGGTACTGAAATCTCTACTCATCTTCTGAAAAATATCCATCTTAATTCATTTCAGAAGATTATGACTCAGTTTGAAGAAGCAGTAACCCGATATGTGCGATTTTTGGTGGAAAGAGAACTTTACTGGCCTGATGATCCCATTCTCAGATTTTATTATCATCTCCGTGACTTCGTGGAAACCGCAGCGCTTGCACAGAATGCTGAAGAGTTCTCGATTTTGTACTACGTTCACGAAGGGAAAATAAAAATATTATGCAAAGACGCTTCCTCATTTCTTCAGCAACGCTTGACTTTTTTCAAGTCATCAGTTGCAATATCTGCCACTATCACACCATTCCCGTTTTATCGTGATTTACTCGGACTTCCCATTGATAAAACTGTATATAAACGTTTTCCATCACCTTTTTCACCTCACAATCGTAAAATCTTAGTTTTTCCGAATATTGATACTCGCTATGAACAAAGACGGCATCACTTCCAAGATATTGCTGATTTAATTCAAAAAGTATTGGAGATAAAACAAGGGAAATATTTTGTCTTCTTCCCCTCTTTCAAATTTGCAGAAAAAGTAGCTAGTTTTCTAACACCTAGTAAAGACTTGATTGTTTTAAAACAAGCGCCTACAATGCAAGAATCTGATCGTCAGGATTTTATCGATACTCTAAAAACTTCTCCTCATGTATTAGCGTTAGCTGTCACAGCTGGGATTTTTGCTGAAGGCATTGATTTTCCAGGTATTTTGGATGGTGTTATTGTAATTGGGCCTAGTTTACCAACAGTAACCTTTGAACAAGAGCTACTTAAACAATACTATGAGGAGAGGTTTAGTAATGGGTTTGCATATGCTTATCAGTTCCCTGGATTGACACGGACTTTTCAAGCTGCAGGTAGATTAATTCGTACTTCTTCTGATCGTGGTATTATCATTTTTATTGGACGTCGCTTTGCTTCTCTTCGCTATGCAAGCTATTTTCCCCCCTACTATTATCAAGAAAGCCCAAGAGAATTGATATGCAGCGATCTAGAGCGTGAAGTAACACAATTTTGGAAGAAAATTGAATTGAACCTTACTCCTTTTAAGGGAGAATAATGTTTTTCAACGACAGTCTTAGTTCGTATGTATCAAGGAAATACCTCTGCTTATGGTCATGATAAGGGATGAAAGATCTGTTATCAGATGATGAAAAACTTCGTTATGCAAGACAAATTGTCTTGGCTGATTTTGGAGAAACTGGACAAGTAAAGATAAAACAAGCTCGAATTTTAGTGGTTGGTATTGGTGGCTTAGGGACATTTTCAAGCCTTTTATTAGCTGAAATGGGCATAGGTTATCTTAGAATAGTCGATCGCGACATAGTAGAGCGTACCAATCTACATAGAACGCCATTATATACCATTACTGATTTAGATCGTGCAAAAGTTGAAGTTGCTGCAGATCGACTTAAACAATTAAATCCATCAATGACAATTGATACTCATGCATGTCATATTGGAAATGCGAACATTAATGATCTATTGGATGGGATTGATGTTGTTATTGATGCACTAGATAATTTTGAAACACGACGAATTATCAATAATGCATGTCTTCAAAGAGGAATTCCTTTCATTTTCTGCGGTGTTAGTGCACATTCTGGGAATATAACAGTATTCAATTTAGATAGACAATCCCCGTGTTTTTCCTGTTTATATCATGGGATTGATGATAACGAATTAGCGTCTTGCGACATCACAGGGATTCATCCCGCAATACTTCCAATCTTAACAGGTATTCAGGTTCATGAAGCCATTGAAATTCTGCTTAAGGGAGAATCATCAATAAATGGATCTTTATTATTCATTGACCTAAAGAGCCTAAGCTTCGATAAAATTCCAATTCAAAAGAACCCTACTTGCTCTATTTGCTCGGGAGTTTCTAAGAACGCTAGTAAAATCCCTGTTGAAGAATGGGTTGCATTAGATATTTGTGGAGAAAATAATTTTATGCTAGTTCCTCAAATGAACCTAAATTTCGATATAATTCAAACTAAATCTCAATTGGAAGAAAATTATACTATAACAAAGATGGGAACTCATTCTCTTACTCTTTCAGTATCAAAGAACATATTAATGACTATTTTTAAGGGAGGAAATGTGCTGATTCGAGGGGTTGCTACACCTCAACAAGCATCAGAGGTTTGGGAAGAAATTAGAACTGTTTTTTTGTCATAAATTAAGTTCTAATGTAATTGATTCCACTGGTCTTTTTTAATTCGATAATGTTAAAAGAAAGAGAATAAGTAACAGGTTTGGTTTAATTGAATTTCCTGAGCGAATTTATAGAAAAATCCCCACCATAGTCTAAATTTTTGGAAAGAATCCAAATGTCTCTACGCGAAAAAGAGATTACAGAGAATATTTCCCAATTTGAAGGTGAGAAAAAAATTCTTGAGGGACTCAAAGCATATTATGAGCGGAAATTATCCTATGCTGATCTAGAGGAGATTACTGGTATCTCAATTCGCGAATTCAAACGTTTTCAAGAAGACCATGACTATCCCTATCGTCTCGGGGTCTATGACAGACAATCTATATTTGATAAAATAGATCAACGTATTAAAGAAATTGATAAAACTATTATTGAACTACGAAAATCAGTTTTTGGGGTTTTAGATCAACTCCTGTTCATTCCTTCATGGCGGAAACTGCTTGGATCTCATTTCAATGGATTTTATTTAAACCAACCAGTGCAGAAAATCTTTCAAGATACAATTGTCTTTTTACCTAATATTGCACTATCGGGATTTGAAGAAACAACAGGTGAACCGTTCTTTCTTATAACAGGACTAGGGATATACTGGGTGAAATTCCAGTTAGGACCAGGCTCTATAGTAACTGATTATCGTGAAATAACAGGAATAGTCCTCCCCTTAGATCTATATGAGAAAGCTCAAGACATATCAGGTTCCATCTTGGATAGTGAGAAAATGCGAATGACAGAGTTTATGACTTCGATTCCTTTCTCTATAATTCTTGCGAAAAGAACCACACAAATGTACCTTCGTGGTGTTTTAGCAAGAAATGTATTTTTACCCAATAAAGAATGTTTTGATCAATTATTAGCTTCATGTAATGATCCAAATAGTTTTAACAAAGAAGAAGGGCTCAAAATCCTTTCAGGTGGATTATCCACTCAGATTCAGCTTTATAATAATGAATTATTAACTGAAAAGAAGTTGGATAATTATTCTAACCTTATTGCGGGTATAAAAAACATCCAACCTAAGTTAGATAAAATTCTAGAAAATCTTCAACTCGAGTCCATGAGAGAAGGATTCTTCACTAAAATTGACCAAATAAAACGTGAATTTAGAGAAATCGGAAGAGACTATCTGCTTGATTGGATGCCTAGTTATTTGAGTTAAATTTGTTTGGTTATATTTTAATTTTAGTTTGCATTTCCTAGTAGAGGATCACTATCCTGAGGAAAAAATTTCTTTTAAAGCGTTTTGAATTGCTGCAACTTCATCAGAAGTGATTCCAGGATGAATAGGAACTTCAAAGTGAGAGTGAGCAATCCTTTCAGTCACTGGAAGCCTAACTTTGGAGTAATCTGGATAATTTACAAATTTATTCCATCGCCAAGTTTTTATTCCATCTAGATATGTTGGTTGTTGGTGGCAAGGAACTGAGTAAATTCTTCTAGATCCTATACCTCGGTTATGTAATTCTTTTATGACTTCATCAACTGAAAATTTAGGATCCTGTATCACTGGCGCACAAATATAATGGCTGTGAGTAACTCCTGTGGGAATTGTCTGTGCGTTAAGTGAGTCCAGCTCCATTATCGTGCTTCTTATCATTTCGGCGTTTTTTCTCCTCTGTTCCAACATCTTAGGGAGCTTTCTGAGCTGAATTAGACCAATGGCTGCTAATGGTTCTGCAAGTCGAAAATTATAACCAATGAGGTGATGATGATAACCTCCACTAGGCCCACGGCCATGGTTCTTGAGACTTCTTATTCGAGTGGCTAGCTCATCGTTATTAGTGACAACCATCCCTCCTTCACCAGTGATCATATTCTTAGTCGCATAAAAGGAGAAACAACCTACATCCCCAAACGTACCAACATGTTTGCCATCAATGCGACCCCCATGAGCCTGACAAGCATCTTCAATTATGGTAAGCTTATGATCTTCTGCTATATCTAAAATAGCTTTCATGTTTGCTGGTAGACCAAATATATGAATAGGTACTATACATTTTGTTTTGGGAGTTATTAGAGCCTCAATTTTTTCAGGATCAACATTAAAGCTGGACGGATCAATATCAGCAAAGATTGGAATCCCCCCTCCGAAACAAATAGCATTTGCAGACGCAATGAAGGTGAAAGCTGAGGTAATGACTTCTACTCCTGGAGGGATATTTAATCCTTCCAAAGCCAAATGCAAGGCAGCGGTTCCATTAACTGTACAAATGGCATGTTTAGCTCCAACATATGTTGCGAACTCCTTTTCAAGCGTTCTAGCGTTTTCCCCTTCCACAAAACTTTTTGATCTGATTGTATGTGCAACTAGGGAAATTTCTTCTTCCGAAATTTGTGGTTGTGCGATATATTTCATAGAGTGAACTTCTCCCGTTGAAAGTCTCTATATTAAGCACCATTGAAAGATTCTTTATCTATTTATCAGACGAGTCAATTGATTAGTAATTTCACGTAAGCATGAAAAATAGGATTGATTGTTTGAATTAGCAGGGTTCAATTGTGATTGAAGAAGACCAAATAATCAAGAATTATTATAACATTCTCTCATTGTTACAACAATATACGCATGGCAAAGAAAGGCCCCAACTGGTCATGGTTACTAAAGATCAGCCAGTTGAATTGGTTGCACGGATTTTAAATAGATTGGAAAGACCGATTATTGGAGAGAACCGTGTACAAGAAGCTCTTAAGAAAATCGAAGTGTGTAGGAAGACTAAGGCCAATTGGCACTTCATTGGGCATCTTCAAAGAAATAAAGTCAAAAAAATACTTGGAAAATTTTCTTTGATCCATTCACTTGATCGGTTATCTTTAGCTAAAGAGATTGAAAAGCGAGCTTCTGATCAAAATATTGTCGTTAAATGCCTACTTCAAATAGATATTTGTCAAAATGGGTCTAAATTTGGTTTTTCTCCTAGTGAAGACGCATTAAAGGATGTTTTACAAGAAATAGGTTCTTTTTCACATTTAAAGATTCAAGGACTTATGACGATTGCCCCTTACCTTTCACCAGAAGAGACTCGCGATTATTTTAGACGTATGCGTATAATTTATGAGAATATTATGAAATATAGCGTTTGCCCTTCAAACGTTGAGATGAAAGTATTATCAATGGGTATGAGTAATGATTATGTCATTGCCCTCCAAGAAGGATCTACAATGATTCGAGTGGGAAGACGCATATTTGAAGAATATGATTAGTATTCAACTGGTTCAATCAATTTAATATCACAATAAAATAACTAGGAGTGTTGTTTTAATGTCAGGATCTGAAAATGGATATTCATTATCCAAAACCGAGAATGAAGTATTTTTATCATTGGTGAGGCTTGGTAGCCAAACGAAACAGGAATTATTACTAGCAACAGGCTTAAATGTTGAAAAAGCAGAACAAGCCCTTTCAAAGTTACTTACTAAAGGATTTATTCGTTTAGATGAAGAAACAGGAATATATTTTCAATCTCTTCCACTAGAAAACGTCATAACTATGTTTAACAATAGTTCCAAAGAGATTGAAACTAATAAAAAGGATCAGGCAGAAATATTTCAAGAATATCGAAAATCAATTGATGGAAACTTAGAAAAACTTCGTGAATCCCTTGAAACACAGTTCGAGGAATCTAAGGCTTCAAGTAATATGCTACAAACATCCTTGAAAGAAAAATTCGATGAAATAGAACAACAAAGATCAAAGCGGACAGATGAGCTTGCAGAGTCAATGTTATCGTTGTTTTCTACAGGGTCTTCTGATTTACTTACGGAATTCCAGACCTCTTTGTCTTCTGAATCATCAAATTTTGAAAAAGAATGGCTGAAAGCTCTTGGTGGTTTCCAAACTATCCCTGAAACAGGGACACGAACTCTTAAGGGATCTATTGCCAAATATGAACAAGAATTATCCGAAATTATCAAGGTAGCTGTAAAGAAAATAACATCTATTCAATCTCAATTGTCAGATGTTGTCACAGCGATAGAAGTGGAGTCTACAAATCAGATTCAAGAATTTTTTGCTAATACAGAATCTTTTGCAGAAGATTTTAAGACAAATCTTAACACAGGTCTGCAGGAATCTTGGAAACAGGAGAAAGAGTTTCTAAAAGAAGTTCGTCAAAGGGTACAAGTAACTTTAGGAGAAGAGGTAATTAAAGTTTTACAGGCTGTGGTGAAAAACCTAGCCAACGAAATAGATATAGAGATCAACCAAGCAGTTGAAGAAGTGAAACAACAAACAAATAATGCTATTAAAAATAGTTCAAATCAAATAAAAACCGAATTCAAAGAGTTTGTTGAGAATGCTTCTGAATTAATCCAAGAACAAAGAACACCTTTGGATGTTTTAAATACAGAAATAACCAAGTTGTCTTCAGAAAAAAGATTAACGACCGTTTCAGAGACATTTAAACGACAATTTCAAGCTCACTTGTCTGCCGATTTAAACACAATGGAAACAAGTTATCGTCGTGTACAAAAAGCTACTACTGATATCATGGAAGAAATTCGGCGTTCTGCAAAAACAAGGTTAACCCAACAGAGTAAAGAATTCGAAGGACTTATCCATTCATTTCATACTACGATTGAAAAATCAATTGCAAGAAAAGACATGGATGTCAGTCATTTTCAACGATTATCTCAATCAATTGTACAATTACTTGGAAACATACTGATATCGGTTCCTATGCAATCTAATAATTTTAAAACTTTGTTAAAAAACTCCCTAAACAATTCTGTTATGGAAATCCAGGACGGGATGAGTGAATCATCGTTAAAACCTGTTGAAGATATCTATGGCTCTTTATCAAGTACACAAAAGAGAATTGAGACCTCATTTAAGGAGACTTTGGAAGAAAGCAAAAATGAAATTCAAAAAGTCATTAGCTCTACAACACAATTAAATAGTACCGTTTCTAATCTTCAAGAAGCATATTTGGATAAAGTAGAGCTTAGATTTGAACAAAGAGCTAAAGTTATGAACACTGAGCTTGAAGCTATAGCCCGGAACTTTCAACAGGTTATAAACTCAATTGAAGGAGGTTATGGGGATATCATTGAAAGGCTTTCTTCAGAGAATATTACCACCAATGTGGAATCAGCACTTCAAGTTTCGGTCACTCAAGTGAAAAATGATATCGATCATATTTTTACTCAAAATCAAAAAGATTCTGCTGAATATATTACTCAATTAGATACAGCTTTACAAAGCCATCTAGATAGAACACTTGAAGTCATTAAAGAGGGTTTTAGTCAAATAAAAACTGAATTCACATTAGAATTAGAGAATCAGCTCAATCAAATAGAAAAAAATAGTGAAAATCAACAAATCAACCTGAATACAATAATAGATTCATTTTCAGGTCAAACTGTGGAACAACTTTCAAAATTTACAGTTGACCTGAACAAAACTATTGAAGAAAGTAAGAAAGTTGTCGCTGATTTAATCAATGAGAGTCATCAGACAACCACAGAAGTAATTGATCTACAAAAATCGAATATTGAAAAATATCAAGAAAGAGGAACAAGTGATATCTTATCTTTTATAAATCAGATAGAATCAGATGTTATAAATCAGAATAAAAAAGTTAAAGACGCTATGGTGGAACTTGAAGCCTATTATAGCGGTTATTCAGAGTCTACTATTGGGGAGGTTAATAACTTATTGCGACAGGTTCAAGATAGCGGAGATAAATTTACAACATTAGTAACTGATTCTTTACAGAGTGCAACTAATAGTCTTAATAGGATCACAGAAGACATCGATCTCTATTATACAGACTCCCTAACAGATCTAGAAAACCAGATTAATGTTACGACGGGTTTTGTAACGTCTGAGATTGAGAATTCTACCAAAGTAGTTCAAGAAGAGATAGGAACTTTAAAAAGTGAATTATCTGAGACTGTAGAAAGATTAAGTACAGGAATTAAAGATTTTATTGTGCATCAAGATCAAGAATTCCAAATAAAAATCCCCGAACAGTCTCAGGAATTTTCTCAGGTTTTTGATGATTTAATTCAGGAACGTTCACGTTCAAATCATGAGTTAGAGGAGAAAACAGAGGAAAACTTAGCAAGTCTCATAGAATACTGGAATAAGGAAATGGAAAAAGGCAGAACAAAGTTACAGGATGTATCAAATGCCATAGATAAAGCTATTGAGGCAAATCTCGAGAATTTAGAAGTAATAGTTCAGACAAATATTGAAGAAACAATAACATCTTTCAGTACAATCTTAGATCTTGAAACCTCTAAAGATGATATCCTTGGATTACGTGAGATCCAGAAGAAGATTAAACTAGCAAACAAACGTTTGAAATCTGTGATTTCTGAAAGTTTGAAGGCGCACATAGAGCAATTTGACCAACAATTGATCCCCGAATTAGTAACATCATATGAAGCAGCTCACACCCAAACAGCAGAAGATCTATCTTCTTATTTGGAAGATTTAGGAGATTTAATTTCCAGCTCACAAACAGCGCTTTCAAATCAATTGCACAAATATCTGAAAGAAGAAAGTCAAAATCTCGACTTTTCTGAAATGAAAACTGAATTAAATGAAATATTACTTAATTTTTCACAATCAACGGCTGAGGATATCGAAACATTATCCGTAGACTTGACTGATAGTATTCAGATGACCATTAAAGAGGTTGAGAAATCACGAGAACAAATTAAAAGTTTATTTTCTAAATTGTCGGCTATTATCGTTGAACAGAATGCAAAATTACTAGATCAGCTTACGAAATTCAAGGAAGAACTATCAGAGACAGTTGAAAATACAAGCAATGATTTTAGAAAGAGTCTTAATGCAAATCTTGACTCTTACAATACTGATCTTAATAAAACTTCGCTTGAGCTCACAGGAAAGACAAATCAAATTACTCAAAACGTAATAGAAGAACTCGATAATCAATTTTCAGAGGTACTTAATAGATCTCAAGATTTTTTAAACAATTTAATAAACACAAACAAGCAACAAATAGAAATCTTACAAGCGTTTGCTACTGAGTTTTCTCGTGTTAAACCGATAGATTCTCTTCGTTTAATTAAATTAGCTACTGATGAAGCAAAGAATGAGTTCGTACAAGACATGATTAAAACCGCATCCAGACAAGTAACAATCGTTACATCGAATCCTACCTTCTTATCTGTAGCTGACCTTAAAACTATACCTTCAGAAAAGCGTATCTTTGTTATTACAAACTTTGATTTCTCTAAAAAAGGTAAAAAATGGGCTACAGAAGTTGGTAAACCAGTCAATATAAATTTCTATAAACTAAAAGCTACGAAACTATCAGGGCTTTTAGCTATTAAAGATGAGAGTGCTGTCCTAGTATTGCCCGATACCCTAGGCTTCGCCAGTACAGACGAAAAATTTGTCTCTTATCTCTCAGGGATTATGAGTATGTTAAAAGGGTCATCTCTACAGTTAGTGGACAAAGGAAAGTAAAGTTCATAAGGAAATAGCTCTTAAATAGTAATTAATCCAAGTAACCCTGTCTTCTGCAGAGTTTTCTTGTTTACTAATCCTTTTGGAGTGATACCTTTTCGAAAATAATATTCTGAAAGTAGTTCATCATGCTTCTTAAAAAAATCTGGCCTTTTTTTAAGAAATTTAGCAAAGTGATCATCATCACGGGTCATTCCTGCCCGTGTGTTGAAGATTCGTTCGAGAAGTGTGGTACGATTTCCTATTGCTAATAGTTTTTTAAAAGTAAATTTTTCGTCAAAAGTGATTTTAAGAATGGATAATAGAGTATTCAGTTCTAATCCAAAACTTCCAATAAGTGGATAAGGAAGAAGATTGAAGAGACGGTTGCGTAGATTTGATGATAACCAAGTGAACCACCTATGTGGTTGTAAGAAAATAGGAAGGTATCTAGAACAGATTACAAGAGAATCTAGAACTGCTACATAATTTTCCAATAAAATAATGGTTCTGACTTTTCCTCTTTTAGAACTTGGATTGAGCTTGAAAGGATAACCTAGAAGTTCAGGAAAGATCATGTAATCTGAGCGGAAATTATTAGCTCCATATGGGGAAATACTCGTCGCGAGACTCAATCCTAGGATATTAGGATAATAATACATTCCGCCCATCTGATTTTTAATCATAGGAGAAGGCTCACTAGTCTGTTGATAGAGATAAATTTCGCCACGAGATAGCTGATCTCCTAACTCCTCTCTTCTAATGATTTTATCAATCAGAGAATAGATTTCAGGGTTATTCCATTGAAATCCAAGATCAATATCTAACAGTTTTCTCCGATCTTCTTGGATGTTGAATAGTGAAGCAAGAGCGGCTCCTGTAGAGAGCGGATCGAGTGCTTCGTTATCACAGGATTCAATGGCTTTTTGTATCCGTTCTATATCCACTATTTTCAAATTCGGTCCCAATGCAACGAAAGCTTGATAAGAATTACGCTGGCATTGCATCGGGCATTGCCAACATTGAAAAGGCTCTCCATAGCCTTGAAAAGAAGATATTTTTTCAGGGGCTAGCTGCAATAAACGAGTACAATTTTTTGCTGGAAGAACAGTGTTTTCAATAGTAGGAAATATTGTCGAAAAGGTTCCTCGGTTATGAAGCATTTTGAACCAAGGCTTTTGCTCAAGAAATCTGTTAAAATCATCAATAAATTCAGATGTTAATCCCTTTAATTCCTTTATGTGAGGGGATTCTGTGATTACGATCGCTTTGATGTTTTTTGAGGCTAAGACAGCTCCTAATCCTCCACGACGAAAAAAGTGTACACGATCAACCGCTAATCCAGCAAAAGTTACCTGATTAACAGCTGAAAGGCCTATTGAAGCAATACAAGCATCATTCCCATGTTTTGTACGTAACCAAGCATCTGTCTCTGATATAGTCTTTTGCCAAATTTGGTCTGCATCCTCAAGTGTTACATCAGAAAATTCATCTATTACAACATATTTGGGAGTTTTTGCGCAGCCAGATATTTGGAAAAAGTCCAAACCAACTTGTTTCAAACTTGCACCAAACTGTCCAGTAGCTACTGAAGTAAATAGTGTGTTTGTTTGGGGAGATTTGAAAGTTGCAACCACCATGCCTGTTGATGGGAATAATGTTCCAGTAAGAACTCCTGTCCCAAAGATTACCGCATTATCAGGCCCACGTGGACTAGCATCAGTCGGAATTGTATGATAACCAAGATAAACAGTTATTCCACGGCCACCCAGAAAATTTTCAATAACTCTTTTTTCAATTGGTTTCTGTGGAGAAACCTTTTCTTCCGTCAGGTCAAGCTTTACGAATTGTGGGTTCCATGTTTTTAGCAATAATGATCTACTCCTCGTTTTTTTAAGGAAAATTACCTTAAGGTGAAATACTCAGTGGAAAATCGTCTTTGTGAACAAGATATTTGTTTGATATTTGTGCAAATAATTTCATCATTGAAAAGAAATAACTCTAATAATCTACTTGTGACAATTGAATCACATTCATTTCTTGGTTGATTTCTGAAATCCCATAACGTTAGGTACCATTTTTCTTTCTGAAATTGACGTTTATTAATAAGACAGTCCTGTTTTTCCCTTATAGATTTACCTTTATAATTGAATTTTCCTTTTTGGAACAAAAAAACTTCATAGAAACAATGATGAAAAACTACTCTAGTTTTGTAATTAGTAATAACTTCCCAATGCCAGTCTGGTTGATGTTGGACTGTTATTCTATCGCGTAATCGTAATCCATGGCGCATAATAGAATCAGTTACTTGATTAAGAGCTAATATATTGCTTGAATTATTTAAAGATTCAAACATGACAGCTAATATCCGACCAGGAAATAATTTGTTAATTAGTTTAAAAAATGACTCGTTCAACGCATTCTTTGAAATATTTCTACAATCTAAGAGTAATAAATGATATTTATATTCGTTATTGAGAGATTTGTGTTTCTTTAATGCAAGGGGAAGCAAGGAATGACTTGAAACTTGGTGGTTGATTTCGTCTTCTTTTTCATCTGGTTGGAGATTATTAATTATTAATTGATCTAAATCCAAGTAGCTTGTAAGATTCTCTGAAGTAAAACCAATTTTCATCTTGATTATAGGTAATAGTTGTTCTAGGATTTCAACACCTATTGAATGTCGCCTTAACTCCCGTGCAACCTTCATTGTGGTTCCTGATCCAAGAAATGGGTCACAAACCCATGATCCCTTTGTTGTAAAAATATTGATGAGTCTCCTAGGCAGTTCTTCTGGAAACGCAGCAATATTAGTTTCGAGCCGTCCTTTCAAAGGTAGAACATTAGTCATCTCCCATATATCTTCAAAATACATTATTTTATTGCTTGTAAGATTCATATGTGATGGTTTCTGAAAGATTAAGATAACTTCGAGAAGGTTATCAGGATAATAATACATTGGGTATGGATTCTGTAATAAAACCCCACTTCGTCTGCTAATGCGAATATATCCCTCAGGTTTTCTCCATATAATTTTTCCTTTCAATAGATAACCTATATTAGAAAATATCTTTAGGATATCCGATATAATTGGATATTTGACGCCTTCGATGAGCATATCATCAATATTGAGACCAACGATTCCCCCAGGTTTCAAAGTTTTAAAGTAAAGTTTTCCAAACTTATCTACCATACCTAAAAAGGTTTCATAGTTATGAAAAAGGTCACTATAATCGAAAGGTGCATTAAAATATGGTGGTGAGGTCAATAAAAGATCAATAGCCGGGAAATCGAGAATTTTCTTAGTTTTTGTACAGTCTCCAATTATAAGATGATGTTTTGTGGGCGCAGGCATAATTCATCCTCTTTGCTATAATAGTAAGTATCAAGACATTTGCGCCATCAATGGGGATAGTAAAGCTGAATAAAGTCCCGTATTATCTTTAATTACAAAAAATCATGTGTATTGATAAACCATCCTAAGAAAATCCTTTTTCTTATTGAATTTTCTAAATTTTTGTGGCGTTTGAAATGGAAGATCTTCAGAGTTCTCACACATATCTTGAAATTAAGTAATAATTGTGTCGTCAAAGAGTTATTTTGCGACGTATAAAAATATGACTAATAATTGAAGGACCTTCAGTGAATCTGCTTCCTAAATCATCATACGGTTAAATAATGAATTAATACTTATTCAAGGAACTAAGGAGAGAAAGATTTTTTGACTAAGAAGAATAAGTATGTTTTTATCAGTAAGTCGTCGATTTAATAATTTGCATTCTTTTTTAGGCCATTGCAAAATGATTTCTCTCGAGGGGAGAGGATCTGACGAACTCGCTTGTATATAATTAGTTTGCACTTA
>JAHQWW010000084.1 GCA_029856365.1 Candidatus Hodarchaeota archaeon | reverse complement strand
TCTTTAAGCCATGCTAATACATCAGTTTTCGTGAAGAGATCCCCTGTTTTCAAACATACCCATAATTCTTGGGGATTTGTAGGATCATCAGGGAGATAGTGATACCCAATATTATAAATATAGTCAGGACAGATTGTCTTGGATGAAGATTTTGGTAATCTTTTTGATTTTGGTAAGTTCTTCTTCACCCAATGTTTACTAATGATATATGTATTACCAGGTTTTCCTAGTGTATGTTTCCATGTCATAGATACTTCAAACCAAAAACTTTCTACTTAGTTAATAAACCTGAAATATTTAAATTCTTAACTTTTCTTATTACTTTTTCGAGTGAAGGACTGAAATATATCGAAGTAAAGCTTTTCACAGTCTAGTATGTTAATAGGGAATTTTGTATTCATATCTGGGAATCTGAGCGATTTTCAAAATGAAATTACTTCAAGATGATCCTTTTGATGCGGATAAGTGGTTTAAAAGAGGTACATTTCATTTTAAACAGGGTCGTTTGACTGAGGCAGAGAAGGCTTATCGAACAGCTCTGAAACACAATTCTGCTTTTACTAAAGCATGGTCTTATCTCGGAATTTGTTTATATAAGCAAAAAAAACTCATAGAAGCTGAGAGGTCCTTCCGAAAAGCCCTTAGATATGAACCTGGTAACGTTGATGTTCGGAATAATCTCGGAAAATTGTTGTACAAACAGAATCGTTTTACTGAAGCAGAAAAGGAATTTTGGTCGGCTTTATTGCATGATCGTACACACGCCTCAGTCCTGACAAATCTAGGGGTGTTATTAACTGAACAGAATCGTCTAACAGAAGCAGAGGAAGCATTTCGAATAGCCCTAGAATCTAAACCAACCAATATAAAAAGCTGGTACAATTTAGGAGTTTTACTTGAAAAAAAGAAGCAATTTTCTGAAGCAGTAAAAGCCTATCGATTGGTATTAAAATATGAACCAAAGCATACAAATTCTTTGACTAATTTGAAGAATGTCTTATTGAATCAAGGCCATCTAAGAGAAGCTTATCAGATAGCAGTCAAACTCGAACCAAAGAATGCTGAAATATGGTCAAAACTAGGAGATATACTTAGGGAACAGGAACAGCTCGGAGAAGCAAAAAAGGCTTATCAAACATCCCTAAAATATGACCCCTCTCAAACTAATACATGGGTAAATCTGAGTAGAGTATTAAATGATCAAAAACAATCTATTGAAGCAGAAAAGGCATGTCAAGCTGCCCTAAACAATGAATCCGCTAATGCAGATGCTTGGTGGAACCTTGGAATATCATATGAAAATCAAAACCGTTTAGTCGAAGCAGAGGAAGCCTATCAAAAAGCATTAGAGTATGATCATTATCATTCAAACGCTTGGAATAATATGGGAAGTTTGTTACATAGACGCGGGTACTTAAAACAGGCAGAAAATGCTTATCGCATTTCTCTGAAATATGAGACTAGTCAAGCTAGTACATGGTATAACTTAGGGAATCTTCTTACTGAAAAAGGACATTTGACGGAAGCAGAGCAATCTTATCACACTGCAATCCAATTAAAACATAACCATACCGATGCATGGTATAATCTAGGTTATTTATTAGAAAACCAAGGGCGTATATTTGAAGCAGAAGGGGCTTATCGAAATGCGCTGAAATATGATTCAACAAATGAAAAAGCTTGGCATAATCTGGGAGTTCTTCTACATAGGCAACATCGTCTTAAGAAGGCAGAAGAAGCCTATCAAACAGCATTAAAGCATAACCCCACTCAGATGAATATTCAACTCCGTTTGGGAGAACTGTTGGCCGAGGAGAATCGATTGAGAGAAGCAGAGGAAGTATTTAATGAGGTTCTAAAACATAATCCAAATAATCACCTTGCTTATGCCAACTTAGGTGCTGTTTTATGCAAACTATGGCGTCTAAATGAGGCAGAACAAGCTTTTCGTTTTGCCTTACTTGCTGCACCTCCTAACTGGCCTCATCAAAACCATGTGGAAAATATCCTTACAGATTTACAGAAAAAGAAGAAAAATAGTCAAATCTATAAAATTGGGGAGAAAACCGAGAGAATAATTGAATGAAAGGATTATTAAATCCGCTAAAGCTTATTAACTTTCTAAAAAAGTTTAAATCTTGAAAAATTAGTTTGGATAGTTCCAATAGTGTTGTTGACAAGTTTCACACCAGTAACAAAAACATAATTCTTGTTTATCATCTTGATCTGGGCCGATATATACTAGCTCATTTTTACACTTTGGACATTTAACCATTTTAACCATTCTATTAAATTCTCTATTTTCTATTTTTATTATTATTAAATGGGGTAATTAATATCATTATGGAGCTTATTCAATAATTATTAAAAGGTAACTATAAGATTATAAGTATTGAACAGATAATATTTTTAGATCAGATTTATCAAAGTTATTAAATTAACTGTCTGGAAAGAAATGTAATGTTCAGGGTGTCATTTATTTCAACTGGGACTACTGCTAGTCAAACTCCTGTAATGGCTTCAATTGGTTATGAAATTGTTAAGAATAGGATAAAAGAAGATCAAGAAAAGCAGTTTGACTTCCCAATTGCTTGTATATTTGATTTTTCAAACATGTATTCAACTTTGTTATTTTTCGCTTCCGACAAGATTCTAATGAGAATGGGGGAATTAACCTCATTAATAGAAGAGATGAGATCCTCAACAGAACCAGATTGGTCAAAATGCAGTTTTCCCTCTAAATTTGTTCATAAAGATACTAATGAACCTCTATTTTTTATGATTCCTCTCTTTCCTCGTGGTATGACCAGTTTTTTAACAAAAACAGAAACTCTTGATCTAACAAAGATATTATGGGATATTTCTTTGCTATTAGAAAAAGCAGGTACTCGTTATATCTTTTATGATTTACCAGTAATTGAAGTTAGAGAAAAAAATAATTCAATCATCCCTGCTTTACTTAATTCAAACATTATTGTTGGAGTAGTAGATTGCAGCAAGGAAAAATATGAGGAATTATCAAAGGAGGTAGAGAGTCTTTTAGTGTTCCTATCAGATTATAATTCGATTGCTAATCCTAAATTGTCTCTTAATGGAGTGATATTCAACCAAGTCTCTGAGAAAGTCCTCTCGAATAAATGGCTTGAAAGAATCGCTAATGATTTCTCAATAAAAACATATGGAAAAATTAGAGAAGATCTACAATTTATAACAATAACCAGCCAATACCAAATTCCAACAATTGATTCTCTTTTTGGGAAAATGAAGTGTGCAAAAGATTTCCAATCTACAGCTGAAGGAATGATCCGTGATTTTACAGAGTCAATTATCCGAGAGGTCACCGATAATCAATATCAACACCTAAAAGACCGGATCTATAGCTTTTAACCTTGCCAAACTACCAATCATTATGAATGGAATTTTTCTCTTAAGCGAGATCTGAAGTGGTCAACATTTAAATCGTCATAGATTCGGATTCTGGATATTACACGTGCTGTTGGGGTCATTAAGTTAGAAATTCTTTTTTGAAAGTTTAATACATCCTCATCACGAGCGATAATATCTAGAAATCGTTCGCTATCTAAATCTAATCGTTGTATTAGTACTTCAATGCTTGGAGCATCTCTCAGATGAGAGATAATCTCATCCCTAGACATACCAGTAACATAACTTATCCTTTCGGCAATCCTATCCATATTGGTTCCAGATGCTATTCTAATCAACTCTTCTGGAGATAGATGCTTTCCTGTTAAATTAAAGATACTCTCTCCAAGCTGATCTAAATCATCCGCTTCCATCATTACTGAACTAAGGTCTGCGGGAGCAATTGTAATCCCTTCCTGTCGTAAGGCCAATTCCAAGGCAGATTGATCTTGGAAAAAACGCCCTCTGAATTTATAAGCAATATCTTTCAGATGATGTGCTTGAGACATGATATAGACCGCTAAAAACGACATTAACAGAGCTAGTGTTGCGAAAAATCCTATCCATTTAAGAGTATCAAACATTTGGCGGTCATAAGTATATTTCAAAACATTAGTTGTACTAGGAACAAGAGTAATTTGGGTTCTAAGCTCATAGCTAGTAGAGTTTACGATTGTAATAATAGTTCGATTTTCTGTAACTAAAACAGTACGATTTTCAAAAACAGTTATAGTTTGATTTTCAAGATGGCTTTCCACAGTAATATTTTGTGTTGTAATCCGATAATCTAGAGTAACTGATTGGGCTATAGCATCATAATATCCCTCAGAACAGTTTACTTTAAAAAAGATATCACCCTGAAGAAGGGTAGGTTCAAGGAAGGTGAGATTGAAGAGAAATGAGATTGATTCGTTCGTTATTAAGATGTTAACAACTGAAGGATCCCATGTATAACTAACATTGAAAGCAGTGAAATTAGCAAGTACATAAGGAGTAATATTATTATAGGTAAACCAAGGATTTTTATTGGTTACATTCACCAAAAAATACACTGATTGATTACTAAAGACACCATCATCCGAATCACTTAGTCTATATGAAATAATATCCAGAAATGGTTGTGTAGTATCCTGCGTCAATAATTTTGGGCTTAGAGGAAAGGATTCTAGAGTAGTATTGAAAGTTGTTGAATTAAATTGCGTAATAGATTCAATGAAGATTGGGGGATTGTAAGAGGAGAGTCTCCCCTTAATGAGGTCTCCTGGGCTTGTGATATTTTGCCAGGATATGTTAAACCGCCAAAATCCAAGCATTGGGAAATCGAAGATGATAGATTTCGGTTTTTGGAGTGTAATGGGAATAATATTTTTAGTGATATTGGTAGAAATATCGATAAAAGTCCCATTGGGGTCAATAATTGTCAAATTAAAGTCAACAGAAGGATTATTCCAATTTAAATCCCATTTAAGCCTTCTAATATCTTTTGTAACATTAAAGGTAAACATTTGGAGTGCACCAGTGTCTTGGAGGACCACTTCCGAGCTATTCACAGTCACCCAGCCAGATGCATGATCACGGGCCATTAAAAAGCCCTCAGATAAGGATAACGTATCATTCCCTACAAAAAAGTCGCCAGCGGTTCCATAATTTTCATCCAACGAGATATTTCTTAAAAATAACTCATCAAAATCATATGTGGCTCCTTCAAACAAACCAATTGAGTAAATCTTGACACTATTGTTCCTTGCTACTACAATCGGACTGGCTGAAGCGGGTGCTCGATTTGAAGGCAGTTGCATGAAGCCAGTATAGTTTCCCGCATCGACCTCCGTGCCCCAAGGGCCTGAATTATGTTTCCCATCCGTAAGAAAGAGAATGGTTTTTAAAACTGATGAATTACGTTGTGTATTGAATAAAGCATCCAATGAGACGTTCAACCCAGCCCATGCGTTGGTTCCCCCACTACCACTTAAAGTCTCCACCTCACTCAAAAGATACGACAGATGTGTCTGGTTACTCACATAATCTAACGGAGTATGAAGTGTCGCATCGGTCGTCCAATCTCCATCACTAACAAAATCAAATGATACTAAAGACACTTGATCATTTGATAAATTCGCCCAGTACGATTGATTTATCAAATTCAAGGTGTTACGAATAGCGGCTTTTGCTAGTGGCATCCGATTTGCATCCATACTACCTGAAGTATCGATACAAAAAACGATATCCATGTTGATAAGTGGCGGTAACGGCTGTGATTCGAGAAAAATACTACCTCCTTCTGTAATATTGACTCCAATTGTGGTATTAACCACCACTTCTTTTGTAATATTTACCTCCACTTCAATTGTTTTATTAACCTCCTCTTCAATAGTTTGATTAATTTCTATAGGAATCTCAACTGAAACATTAACAGGGACTTCAACTGGAATTTGAATTTCTTCCACCGTATTTTGGAGAATTTCTTCAGTAACTTCAACTGGAGGTAAAGATGTGAATGCAAAAAGAGGAAGTGTAATCATCGATGTAACAATTAGAGCGACGGTACGGGGATGTTGTTTAATTGCTTCCCAAATATAACTTCGATTCCGAAGTTGGATACGGGCTCGCATTAATTCACCAGTTGAAGAAAATTTCGGTCTTTTCAATAATACATGGTATTAATATCTTAAATTCTCACAAAATTACCTGACATAAATATGAGGTTAATCTTTGCAACCAATTTTTTATAGTGGAGAATCATTGAAAAATCTTTCTGGAAAATTAATCAGCAGATAAATGGAATACTCCAATATTAGACGGAGTAAGCTTCCTCTTAGGATTAATTTCATCATATTACCGACAAAATAAAAGAATTGTAAAAAAAAAGCATGAAGAAAAATTAACCCTTTTTAACATAATTTGAACCAAAAAGAAAGGAATTTTGAGAATTTTGTTGATTTATTCCAAGATCAAAGATAAAATCCGACAAAATTAATTTATTTAAATAATTGAATTCGAATCTTCAAATTAATACCGAATTTAATATATCAATGATACGATAATTGTATTTATGAACATTAAATTATAAAAAGGAAAAAATAAGCAATAAAAATGCTGAAGACTTTCAATAATTAACAGGGATTCTAAGTATGAATAATGAATCATCAAGTAGACCTACAACCGAGAAAGAGTGGACTGATCTAGGAACCACCAATTATCGGAAAGGAGACATTAATACCGCTATAGAGAACTTTATTTATGCTTTAACGATCGACCCAAACTACATTGATGCACAATTTGGGTTGGGTAATTGTTATTATGCCCAAAAAGAATGGGAAGAAGCCTTAAAATACTATAAAAATGTGTTAGAGAAAAATCCACAAGCTGCATCAATCTGGTTAAATCTAGGAAATGTATTTTTAGAATTGGGACAATTAAATAAAGCTAAAGATGCTTTTTTTAGAGCAATTGAACTGAAACCTGATTATGCACCAAATTGGTACAATTTGGCTAGGTTTTATGAAAATACAGACGTAAAAAAAGCAATAGGGGCTTATCAAAAAACCCTCAAACTTGATCCAAAGTATACCTCTGCACATTATAACCTTGGTATCCTATATTATAATGGAGGTATGTTCAAAGAAGCCATTATATGTTACGAAAAGGCTTTAGAAACTGATCCATTACATTTAAAGGCATGGATAAATCTAGGAATTGTTTATCGCGACTTAGGGGAAATTAGGAACGGAATTTTAACTTATGAAAGAGCATTAAACACCTTATCAGAACATTCTGAATTATGGTTTGCTCTTGGCAATCTATACTATAACCAGGGATTAGAAGATGATTTAATTAACGCAGTCAAGTCATATACTAAGGGGTTGGAGTTAGCTCCTGATAAGGAATCAGCGTGGTCAGAATTAGGCAGTGTTTATTATAAAATTGGCGATTTGAATAAAGCAATCGATTATACTCAAAAATCACTCGAAGCGAATCCAAAATATATCAAAGCTTGGTTTAATCTTGGAAATATATATTATAAAAAACATATTAAAGAAGCAGTACTGGAAGATGATCTTCTTGAATACAAAAGTTATGCTCTTTGGTGTTTTCATGAAGGAACTAAATTAGGAGATAAAGATTCAGTGCATAACGAACAGTTATTGTTAAAAGAAGGGATCGAGGCAAAAAAGCCACCACTTATTTTTGAATATCAACCAGAAGATGAAGAATAATTCTACAAAGAATTATCAGAATTTTTTATTATCAATAGAGTTAGAGGAGAACTCTGAATCTTCAAAGACAGAATTCAAAGTGAATACATTAGTTAACAGATTTTTGTCGGAATCTATCGCTTCATGCTTAGTTCTTCTATTCATCAATAGAAGTGTTAATTGAATTCCACACAATCAAAAGTGTCAGTTTTTTTTGAATTCTGTCATTTTTATAGGACTTTTCATTTTATTAATTGGTATTTTCTATTGAAAGATGAGTACGAAAATCTGTTTCAATTAAGGACAATACTTAAATTTAATGTAAACAGCCACTTTAATTTATAGTTGATGGTAAGACTTGACTTATAATAGCAGTTTTTCTTCAAAGACGGAATCCCTAAAAAACAAGAATCTAAAAGAGCTGCAAAGACTATTAAGCCTAAAAAGTAATGCTTCTAAAAAAGAAGTAAAAAAAACGTGGTTCCTCCTTAAAAAAATGCAAAATGAATTAGAACTCCCATCATTATACCCAATTAAACAGCATTATCACTTCTATCAAAAACTAGAGGAGATTCGGAAATCATTAAACATCTCCTCCCTAGATTTCACCCAACTGAATCAACTTTATAATGAAATCACAGCTCTACGTGAACTTCTCGGACTACCAGAAACAACACCTATTTCAAAAATCATTACAATGATTCAAAAAGAATCTCTGGAGAAACTTGCATCTTTAGAGATTAAGTATGATTCTCTACTTCTTAAAATTCTATTAATACATTCAACAGCGAACAAAAAAGACTCAATGAAGACTCAAGAGAGACTACCATTAACTCATGACTTGGATCTTATTCTATTCGAAGTTTTGAAAGCATATGGCCCCCTTTCTCGGCCTGAACTAGTTCAATTAACCAATGTCCCACGTAGCACAATTTATGATAGTTTACAACGATTAATTACAAAGGGGTTTGCAGTTCAATATTCAGAAAAAAGAAGTCCAACTGGACGTCCGATAACTTTTTTTGATGCATTGATATGAGATTTGGGAATAAAAAGCCATAAGTCAATATTAGTCCAAAATGGTGACATCGACTTAATTCAGATTACGAATTATTTACGAAATTGCTCTGGGAGAACCATTGGAGAAATCTCTTTGATAAATTCTAATGATTCTTCACCTTGGTCAATGGTGATTACTCGATGTGTTAAACCCTTGATTCTTTGCAATTTTTGAGCTGCATTAGCTGCAATAAATCTTGAACGAACCTCTGCTGATTGTCCAATCCATAAAAAAATTTTCTTAAGAGTATTATCCAACAGAACATAGACAGAATCTTCCTTCAACAACTGAGAAGGATTATTATAGGGTTCAAGTTCGCCAGATATGTCATCAGAAATTTGAAAAAGTTTTTTTTCTTCTTTTTCATTAACCAGCATTTCTAATCATCTTAGTATTATTAATGCATGAAACTACTCTTAGATACCAAACTTGGAATTAATAAGGTGAACTAAAGAAATTATCCCAAATAAGTTTAAGATTTAAAGGATCCTGTTCATCCACATTTATAAGAACAAGCAGAGGTGTATGTATAAAACCAACTTCAAAATTCAGATAGATATTTCATTTTATAAGGAGGGAAGGTGATCCCTTAAAACAGGCTTCCCTCCTACCGCTAAAATTGATCTTACTAGTTATTGAATCGCCTCTGCGAGATCCACGTTATATAAACTTATTGTACCGTCATAATTTAGAAATGCTAATATTTCAATGATATCTGTGATCTCTTTCTCAGACTGAATGTTCGATTCATTTGTCATTTTCTTTTCATTGATTATTAAAATTTTCTTCATTTATAAATTTAATCAAATGTAGTACTAATAAAATAGTACCTCAACCTTTTATTTACTGTAGATAATATTTTATGATACTAAGTATTCTTACTCTTGTTTTCAAATCATACCTGCAAATTAAAACGTCTTCCAATAAAAAAATGCTATTTCATAGAAATTAAAGCATTCAGACCCGACATAAATCTTTTACACTTTAATAAACCTCATCAAGAGCCATAATGAGACTAGAATACAAGCTACGATGATTGTTGCCCAAGAAATCCAAAATAAGGATTAAAAAGAGGTAAATCTGAAGAAACTCTCCCATTATGAAAAATAGATGCGCGTACTTGCACCTGAAAATAATAAGTTTAATAATGTTAATTTCTTAGAGAGTAGAAACAATCCAGATATAATTTTTTACTGCGGATAGGATATAAGTGTGTTATAACACTAATTGTACTACTAGGTGAATTTGAGGCGTGATGATTGTCCACTAGAACTATCTATTCTAGTTACTATAATCACAATTTAGCGACATATTATGCCATAAAAGAGCAATTACTATCCATAATTACTGTTACTATATTAATAGGTCTTCTTACTATCTCTATTTATGCTAATCCTGTGAATGGTGCTGTTTCTAAAGAAAAAGATAAAACTCATAGATATATAATCCAACTAGAAAATGAAAAGAATTTATCCACATCTAAAAAAGAAAATTTAGTGTCCATTCCTACTTTTTCTTCCGAAGCATCAGCAAATCCTGAAATTCGATCAGCTTCACCAAGTTTATCAATATTCAAAGATGAGCAACGGAAAAATCTTATTGACATTGAAAAAATGAGAAATAAACAAATTAACCAGTTAGACAAGAATGCCAATCACATTTCTGACAGTTTAGAAGAAAAGATCATAAGAAAAAGCTCTGAAAATAATCCGATCGTATCCATAATTATTACAACAAAAACTATCATGTTTAAAGATGATTTGACATTATTTGAGAAATTAGGAGGGGTAATTCGTCATATATGGGATGATCCTACTGATATAGTGTATGGTTTTAGTGGAGAAATCGACAGTTCAAAAGTAAAAGAGTTATCTAAACAAGTTGGGTCAAATATTGAATTAATAGAAGAGAATTTACCCGCTATTAGAAATTCAGATGTATCTACTCATTTAGCAATGGTACGAACACATGTATGGGATGAGTTGAATTATACGGGTGATCCTAATTTTGCGGTGGCAATTCTTGACACCGGTATCGATGATTCACATCAAGCTTTCTCACCTGGATATGAAGATCAGGATTGGTCAAAAAAGATTATTGGATGGTATGACGCAACTACTGATGGTTCTGCGACACCAGATGATTATATCGGCCATGGTTCTCATGTAGCAGGAATAGTTGCTGCAAATGAAGACAATGACAGTTATGACGATGGGAGAATAGTATCTACATGGAGTTACAGTCATGAAGAGTTTGGAAAATCAGGTTCTTTCTTTTATATAATCTGGGTAAATCGAACAGGTATAATAGACATCAATTATATTTGGCAAGGTGAAAGAAATGCAAAAGGGACATATCTCGAGTTATATGCTCCAAATGGAACTGAGATCGCAAGTGATACATCAGGCAACTCGAATATGACCGTGAATCATGCAGTTTATTCAGAAAATGCTTTTGGATATTGGAAAGTGGTGCTTGGTGTTAGTTGGGGATTGAGCGGAGGAATATTAGATATTGCAGGTGTGAATAAGTATCCATATCCGGATCCACTTGATAATCATAGCCGTTTTACAGGTGTAGCGCCAAATGTGAAATTAGTAGGAGTAAAAATATTTGATAAAACTGGCGATGGCACGTCAGTTGAAGTAATCGAGGCTTTTAACTGGATTAAAAATAATAAAGAGACATATCATATCGCTATCGCGTCTGGATCATTTAGTTTTCGTGAAACAGTCATGTCAGTCGACTCTGCTGCAGCTGCTCTTGTAAATTCTGGAGTAACAGTAGTATTATCTGCAGGTAATTATGGTCAGGGATCGAATTCAATTTTTAGTCCTGGACAAGTTGATGGAGTAATAACTGTCGCAGCTTCAGATGATTATGACAAGATCACAACCTATTCTTCGGAAGGGCCAGGTGAAGTTTCTAATACAACAAAACCAGACATTGCTGCTCCTGGCGGTGAAAACGTTCAGGGAGGCATCCTTCAAGTTGATAGTAATGATGCAGACTCGAAAACTTTTGCGTGGAGCGATAAAATTGCTAATGATTTCACTAATATTCAAGGAACATCGATGTCTTGTCCATTTGTCTCTGGATCATTAGCTTTATTAATTCAAGCAATTGGTGGGTATGATTTTTGGAAAGAGGGTTATGGATCAGCTGCTAATCCATTTAAAATAAAACAATTGATCCTTATGACTGCCAACGAAATATATTCGGATGATAGAGGGGGGAAGGATCCTGTAGAGGGTTATGGAAGGTTAAATATTTATGCAGCTATTGAAGCCATCGAAAATACTTATAGTGTTGGAACATTGACAAATGGCACACTATCTTCGGAATTAGGAAAACGAAAGGTTTGGGTACAAAATGTAGCATTGGCTATAGGGACAAATTATAGCTTTGAAATAGCTGTTCCAGATGGAGCGGATTTTGATCTTTTTTTATATGAACCAGACCCAAACCAATTTGGAGAACCTGTAATAGCTGCGAAGACAACCAATTTTGAACCTGGAACAGATGAAAAAATCATTTATACACCAGAAAAGAGTGGAACTTATTATTTAGTGGTAAAAACATCATTTACAAATGTTGGTTCTGGAACATTCAATTTAACTTCTACATCAAGACCTCTAGAAGGTCCAATATTGAAGATTGACTCACCCAAAGATACAATCTACACAACTAATTCTATTACAGTCACTTTATCTGGAAATGCGTCTCATTATTGGTATAATATTGAATATGTGGATAGTTCTAACATCACATGGACCACAAGCGTTAGCCGAACACTTTCAGATGGCACATATACACTACACGCATATGGGAATGATACTAGTGAATATGAAACACATAGATCTGTAAGCTTTACTATTGATACCACACCTCCAACAGTAAATATCAATTCACCAACAGCTATGACTTATATCACAAATACTATAACAATCATTCTCTCTGGTGATGCAATTAACTATTGGTATTATATTCAAGGAATTGATAGTAACAATATTACTTGGATTACTAATGATGATAGAACACTACCAGATGGCATATATACGTTACATGCGTATGGTAATGACTCAGTTGACAATAAACAACATGAGTCAGTGACTTTCACAATTGATACAACCCCACCGACAGTTAATGTTGGATCGCCAACAGTCATAACCTATCCGACAAGTACAATAACTGTGACACTTTCAGGTGACGCAACGCACTACTGGTATTATATTCAAGGGATTGATGACTCCAACATCACTTGGACAGCAAACATTAACCGAACACTCCCCGATGGAACCCACGCACTGCATGCTTACGGTAATGATTCAGTGGGTAATGAACAACATGTGTCAGTCACCTTTACGATCGATACCACCCCTCCAACAGTGAATATCGATTCGCCAACAGCTACAGCTTATCCAACTAGTACAATAATTGTCTCACTCTCAGGAAATGCTGATCACTACTGGTATTATATCCAGAATGTTGATAGTTCAAACATTACATGGACTGCAAATGATGACCGTACATTGGTAGACGGATCTTACACTTTACATGCATACGGAAACGACACAATTGGAAATAAACAACATGTAACAGCTACCTTTACCATTGATACCACCCCACCAACAGTGAATATCGATTCACCAATCACGACAACTTATGTAACCAGTACAATAACCGTAACACTCTCAGGTGATGCAGACAACTACTGGTATCATATTCAGGGGATAGATGACTCCAACGTCACCTGGACAGCAAACTTTGACCGAACAATCCCCGATGGAACCCACACACTGCATGCTTACGGTAATGATTCAGTGGGTAATGAACAACATGTGTCAGTAGCATTCATAATTGATACCACCCCACCAACAGTGATTATTGACTCACCAATGCCTGAAACATATGCAACAAGTACAATCACCGTTACACTCTCGGGAGACCCAGACCACTACTGGTACTACATTCAAGGAGTAGACTCCAAGAATAGATCTTGGATCACAAACGAGGATAGAACACTATCAGATGGAATCTATAGACTACATGCCTATGGGAATGATTCTGTTGGTAATGAACAACATGAGTTAGTGACATTCGCAATTGATACGACCCCTCCAATGGTAAATATTGACTCGCCAACAGCCATAACCTATATTACCTCAACAATAACTATTATACTATCTGGTGATGCAGCTAACTACTGGTATTACATTCAGGGAGTTGACAGTTCCAATACTACTTGGACATCGAATATTGACCGAACCTTACTAGATGGTACCTACACACTGCATGGATATGGAAATGATTCTGTTGGAAATGAACAACATGTAATAGTAATGTTCATAATAGATACTACTCCCCCGACTATCATTATTGATTCACCAACAGCTATAATCTATGCAACCAGTAAAATAATTGTATCATTCTCGGGAGATGCAGACCACTACTGGTATTACATCCAAAGTGTTGACAGTTCAAACATTACTTGGATCGCGAATGAAGATCGTACTTTAGTAGATGGATCTTTCATTTTACATGCCTATGGAAATGACACGGTTGGCAATGAACAGCATGTAACAGCTACGTTTACCATTGATACTACTCCACCAACGGTGAACATCGATTCACCAACCACTACAACTTATGGAACTAGTACTATAACTATCACAATTTCGGGAGACGCTATACACTATTGGTATTACATTCAGGGAATTGATGATTCTAATAGTACATGGACGATGAATGTGGGTAGAATACTAAGTGATGAGACTTACACATTGCATGCTTTTGGTAATGATTCTGTAGGGAATGTAGCCCACACTTTAGTGATATTTACCATCGATACTATTCCACCAACGGTGAACATTGATTCCCCAGTAGCGATAACCTATCCAACCAGTACAATACCTGTCACACTTTCTGGTGATGCTGATAATTATTGGTACTATATTCAGGGAGCAGACACAAACAATTTTACTTGGACAGCTTCTGTAGACCGAACATTAAGTGACAACACTTACACACTGCATGCTTACGGAAATGATTCGGTAGGAAACGAACATAATGTCACAGTCACCTTTACAATCGATACCACACCCCCAACAGTGAATATAGATTCTCCAATAGCGACTACTTATCCAACCAAAACTATATCTGTTACAATTTCAGGCGATGCTATTGACTATTGGTATTCTATTGAAACCATAGATAGTTCAAACAATACCTGGACCACAAGCCTTGAAAGAATACTCTCCGATGGGACTTACACACTACATGCGTATGGTAATGATTCAGTGGGTAATGAACAACATGTAACAGTGATATTTACAATTGATACAACACCACCAACAGTAAACATAGATTCACCCGCAGCAATAACGTATCCAACCAGTACAATAACTGTAACCCTTTCAGGGGATGCGGTACACTATTGGTATTACATCCAGGGAATAGATTCAAACAATAAAACTTGGATAACTTCTATAGATCGAACTTTAAGCGATAATACGTACTCTTTACACGCTTACGGGAATGATACGGTAGGAAACGAGCAACATGTCACAGTCACCTTCACAATCGATACCACACCTCCAATAGTAAATATCGATTCACCAACTACGACTATTTACACGACTAGTACAATAACTGTAACACTTTCGGGAGACGCAGACCACTACTGGTATTATATCCAAAATGTTGACAGCTCGAACATTACTTGGACTGAGAATGATGACTGTACTATGATAGATGGTTCTTTCACAATACATGCTTATGGAAATGACACGGTTGGCAATGAACAGCATATTATTGTCACATTCACAATCGATACCACGCCCCCAACAGTAAATATCGATTCACCAATAGCAATAACCTACACGAAAAGTACAATAACTATTATGCTTACAGGAGATGCAGATAACTATTGGTACTATATTTTGGGGATTGATAACTCTTATATCCCTTGGACAGCACTCGTTGAGCGAACACTCTCCGATGGTACCTATATTCTACATGCACATGGTAATGACTCTGTTGGGAACGAAGCACTTACAACTGTCACCTTCACCCTTGATACGACTCCACCAACAGTGAATATTGACTCACTAATGGCAACAACTTATACAATGAGTACCATAACAGTAACACTTTCAGGGGATGCTACTGACTATTGGTACTCTATTGATGCAGTAGATAGTTCGAATTTTACTTGGACAACAACTGTTGCCCGAACACT
>JAHQWW010000202.1 GCA_029856365.1 Candidatus Hodarchaeota archaeon | reverse complement strand
GAACAGTGACACAATGTCACTCCCGTAGTAAACCGCTGTCAAAATACACTCTACTTGCTGATATTCTTGTAACAGCAATTGGTAAAGCAAAGCTCATAAAAGCAGATATGATCAAAAAAGGCGTTATTATAATAGATGTTGGCATGAACCGTGATGAAAATGGTAAGCTTTGTGGCGATGTTGATTTTGAGAATGTTAAAGGAAAATGTAGTTTTATTTCTCCAGTGCCAGGTGGGATCGGTCCAATGACAGTTGCGGAATTATTAGCTAATACAGTTCTTGCTTCAGAACGAAAACAAGGAAAAAATACAATAAAATATTAATGTAAATTCATAATAGAGGACAAAAGGATTAACTCCTCATTAATAAGTATATATGAGGTGTCTGAAGACCAATGACTCTATCTATAAATAAAATCTATAATCAGGATTGTCTTGAAGGATTGTATCAGATAGAATCTGAAACGGTAGATCTTTTACTAACAGATCCCCCATTTGGTATAGAATTTGATAAAGTTGGATCTCAGTATAATCGAAAACAAAAAGAATTGGGACAATTTTATAATGAAATATGTGAAGATTACTATGATTTTACTCTTCAATGGCTTCAAGCTGCTTGGAAAGCGATGAAACCAACAGCAAATGGGTTTATTTTTTCAGGATGGAATCATCTTAGAGATATCCTAAATGCATTAACAGAAACTGATTTTAGATTAATTAATCATCTTATCTGGAAATACCAATTCGGTGTTTTTACAAAAAAGCGCTTTGTTACAAGCCATTATCATATTCTTTACTTTACTAAACTTTCAGCAAAGGAAGATAACGTTCGTACGTTCAATCGAATTTCTGATTATTCCAGCTCTCCAGGAAAACTATATTTTGAAGATGTTTGGAGAATCAAAAGAGATTATCAAAAGGGTGGAGAAAAAACTCCAACTCGGTTACCTTTAGCTGTGACTGATAAATGTGTTCGTATGGGGAGTAATGAAGGAGATCTTGTGCTAGAGCCTTTTTTAGGAAGTGGTTCTGTGGTTTTATCATGCATCAAATACAACAGACGCTACTTGGGTTTTGAAATCTCAGAGCCAATATTCAACATTGCTAAAAAGCGGATTGAAAAAATGAAAAATCAACTTGGGGAAAGGAGTAACAACCTCGATAACTGGTTGATTAAAAATGAGAACTAAATTCTATTCACTCAAAATCATGGGATGAGAAGTGGTTTATTTAGTTACTGGTGGCACAGGATTAGTCGGAAGTTTCCTAGTAGAAATACTGGCGAATGATACCCATTATAACAACGGAGAATGTCGTGTGGTTGTACGAACGCCAGAAAGCAAAGCTGCAATTATAAATCAAGGGCTAATTCCAATCAAAGCAGATCTAAATAATCCAATCAGTTTAAAAAACGCATTAAAAGATGTTGATGTTGTTTATAACCTTGCTGCTATAGCTTCTGATTGGGCTGGTAAGAAAGAATTATTCAAAGTGAATGTAGAGGGGATGAAGAATTTATTGGAGGCTTGTCTAAAAACTAATACTGATCCATTCCTGGCTCATACTAGCTCGACTGGAGTTTATGGACATTACATTCCTAACACCCCAATTGATGAGAATTACAAATTTAATCCTACTAGCATGTATCAGAAGAGCAAGTATTACCAAGAAAAGGCAATTTGGGATTTGCATGATGAAGAAGGTTGGAATAATTTTAGTATCATCCGTCCTCCAAGTGTTATTGGACCTAGAGATAAGAAAACGATTTTAGGTATCTTTAAAGCAGTATACGAGCAGAAATTCCCCATTCTACGTCATGGGAGGGGATATTTAACATTTATTCACCCTCATGATCTATGTAAAGCTTTGATGCTGCTTTACGAAAATAAAAACAAAGCAAAAGGGCAAGCATTCAATTTAAAATCATTTGAATGCCGCGTAATCGATTTTCTTGATTATGTTGTAAGAACAATTTCTCCTCCTAAACCACCAAAACATGTCAATTATCGATTAGTATACACCACTGCTGCACTCTCTGAAATATATGTTAAACTAACAGGGAGGTATACTACTCTAAACCGTTATCGAGTAACTAAATTTACCTTATCACGAAGATATATCGATCAAAAAATTAGGGATGAATTGGGTTTTAAACCACAAAAGACCATGGAAGCTACTATAGACGAATCATACGAATGGTTGGTTCAACATGATCTATATCCACCAGCTCTTTAATTCAATAGATATCTTTATTCCATTGATACTAATATAATCCAAGGTGTGTAGACGAGAACAAGTAAAGCAGGGATAAGACATAAGTTAAGAAGAATCATAGGGAGTATATATGCAATAAAAGTTTAATTTTAAGGATATAGTAACTTCATTAAAAAAGGTTATAGTTATTTGTAAATAATGTTTTTTCTCCTCTCATTATAAATATCTAGATAGGTAAGATATATAATGACTAAAATGAG
>JAHQWW010000083.1 GCA_029856365.1 Candidatus Hodarchaeota archaeon | reverse complement strand
CATCAGGAAGAGGCTTCATTACTCCAACAAATTCCCCAAAAGTTCGCTTGGCTCGGATGATATGATCACTTGGATTTTGTAATAATCTTTTTGTTTTTCCAGTTTTTAAAACTTTCACATCAGGATTAAAATCGTGAATTACCTTCCATAATTTCCATCCACCCCCAAAATGATCAAAATGATGATGAGATGGAACAAGATACTGGGTTTTCTTTAAAGGAAAGTTATTAATCTTCATGAACTCAAATATTGAGTCCACATCATCTGAAGTCCCTACATCCATGATAACAATCGATTCAGGTGTTACCAAGAAAAATATGGAGCAAGATCGCGACATATTATACTGTTCAATATCCAAATGATAGATCTCACTTGTTATTTTACCCGAAGCAGTGATAATCGAGTTTTTACTCATCAGATATTGTCTCCTTATTCTATTTTAATACAGTAGAGAACGAGTGAATTAAATTTAACTGAATCACTTTAAATAATAAAATTAATGTAATACCTCTCTATTATTGGAAAAAGGACTATATTAATAATAAAATTAGATCAAGAAAATCTTCTCGTTATAGTTTTTTCATGTAAGAAAAACGCTGCAAATAAAGACAAGAGAGAAAAGACCATTAATATAATAAAGTCAAAAAAAAATCCGAGGTATCCAAATGAACTTTCAATTCCAAGACCAATATTTATTATATCAATGAAATAAGTGAGTGGGGAAACTATCGCAAGTGGTGCAAAAGAAACTGGCATAAACAGAGGACTTATGAATATTATTGGAAATTTAACTAAGATGGTTAAAATCATTGTATTTGCAGGCATATCTGTTGGAGGTACTGAAAGAATTAATGAGAAACTAGAAAATGCTAGCGCAGCAATTATAATTCCCATGATAATTAAGAAATAATTCATTTGGAACTCAAAAAATAGAATCATTCCTAAAATTAAAGGAATAGTTGAAAAAACACAACCAAAGACAAGTGAACTCCACAAATTTCCCAACAAAATCGTTTTTATTGAAACTGGACATGTTATTAATCTTTCAAGAGTCATTTGCCTTGTTTCCCAGGGGAATACTACTGGTCCTATTGAAGTTGAAGTCAGAAAGAGTACCATAGCCATAAGGCCAGAGATAATATAAACTGGGGCTATATTTCTGCCGATAGTAAAAGCAAAAAATAGCATTACTGGGAAAAGTATTCCCTGAATGATCACAGGCCCTTTATTATAATAGATCCTAAGGTCTTTCTTCATAATAGCAAATGATCTCTTTAATTGAGTAATGAGAGATGTTGGACTATCTGAAATAAATTCTTGCACTTTAGACTCCTCCTACATTAATAATTTGTATGAAAACATCCTGTAAATGCGGTTCATATGTATTGATTTTATCTATCTTCAAATTATTTGATTTTGCATATTCTACAATATCACAAAGACCATCATTAAGGCTACTAACAATAATTCGGTATTTTTTCCCAATTTTGGAAATCTTCTTGACATATGGTAAAATTATCATTTCTTTTTCGTTAATATAGTTATTTTCGAAACTAACATCTAAAGCTAGATATTCTTGCATTAATTTTAGCAGATTTTCTGGTGTATCTAATCCTACCAGTTTGCCTTTATTTATAATCCCTATTCTGTCACATAACTCATTTGCAACATCCATATTGTGCGTTGTGAGAACTATTGTCATACCTGTTTTGTGATATTCTCTTATTAGATTTTTAATAATAATACTACTTTGTACATCCAAACCTGAAGTTGGTTCATCTAGAAAAAGTACTTTTGGATTACTCATTAAGGCCATACACAATAATAATCGTTGTCTCATTCCTTTTGAATATTTTTTTGCTTTGAGATTACGACTTTCAAAAATTCCAAACTTTTTTAGCAGATATTCGGCTTGTTTAATGCGTTCAGTCTTCTTTACACCATAAAGTTCACCAATCAACTCTAAATTTTGGAATCCTGATAGATCTAGGTAAGCATTTGCCATTTCTGGCACATTACCGATGATTTGTTGGATCACTATTCTATTTTTCAAGAAATCTCTCCCCAATATGGTAATTTTCCCTGCTGTTGGTTTTAATACTCCTGTTAGCATTCGTATTGTTGTTGTCTTCCCAGCGCCATTAGGTCCTAATAAACCGAAGATTTCTCCTTTTACAACATGAAAACTCACATTATCTACAGCTCGTATAACGTCTCTTTTGGTGGCTTTCTGTTCAAAACTTTTTTGTTTGGCTAGAAATAATTTTTTTGCTTTAGGAGTGTGAAAGTGCTTGGATAAATTATCAACTTCAATTGCATTGGTCATTATAATCAACTTCTAGGAAAAGATTTAGTTACAACTTCATAGCATCTATCATTATAAAAAAGAAATCCTTTCGTGATTTCTAATTTGATGATAGTTTTATTACAATCTCTTTGATACACTCAAGCCTCCCAATAACATCCTCAAGACATTCATTGAGGTGTTTTATCTTTTCTGACTGGTTCATCTCTTCATGATGATCTTTCTTATGCTTTTCACAGGAACAATCCTTCTTTTTTGACATTTTTCTTCACTTTTTTACAACTTTAATAAAGTGATTAACACCAAAAACTAAAGCTTAATAAATCATTTACTAAACACTTTGTTAGTTACTACGGTGGAATAAAGAATTGATCACTCAACAAAAAATGATACAAGAATGCCTACCAATTGAGGTAAATGGTATTTGCCTGAAACCTCTTATAAAATACCTAAAATCAATCAGTAAAAAGTGGATGATATTTATTATAATGATTTTTCCAATAGACCACGATGAATTTGCTAGTACAATTAAGAAATTGAGATATTCAGAGGTTAAAACTAGAATTAAAGGAATTACCTCAGAAATAATTAGTGATACAACATTATCTTCACGATTGAAAGAGCTAGAAGAAATGAAGATCCTCAACAAGAAGCATTTTGCAGAAATCCCACCTCGAGTTGAATATCATTTAACTTCCAAAGGAATTCAATTACGGAATAGTCTTCAACCACTTATTGAATGGGCTATCAAAGATTGCCATGGGAGATAGTTCCTCTTTACTTATAATCTTTGATATATCTTACTCAATTTGGCGATTTTCTCGCTTCTTTCTTCTGTCAGCTGATCCTGTGTGAATCTCCACTCCCAATTTCCGCTCTCTGAGCCAGGGAGATTCATACGTCCCTCACTTCCTAATCGAAGTAGATCTTGCAACGGAATTATACTGATTTTCGCGACAGAACTCCATGCTAGTCGAATTAAATCTCCAACTATATCCTCACCATCTGAGTTAAGATATTCTAAGACTTCTCTTTGGACATCCTTAGGTGCAGTCTGAAACCAACCCAGAGTTGTATCATTATCGTGGGTACCAGTATATACAACAGTATTGGGAATATAATTGTGAGGAAGATAATCATTTTCGATACCCTCCTCCTCTTCAGATCCAAATGCAAATTGTAATACTCGCATACCTGGAAACCCAGTCTGTTGTAGTAATTCATCAACTGTAGGTGTGATTATCCCAAGGTTTTCAGCAATAATTGGTAAAAATCCACATGCACTCTTTAACGTAATAAAAAGATCAATTCCTGGACCTTGCACCCACTTTCCATTGATAGCTGTTGGTTCATCAGCAGGTATCCGCCAATATGCCTCAAATCCCCTGAAATGATCAATTCTTAGAATATCAACCAGAGTAAAGCTATGGTTTAGTCTCTGAATCCACCATTTGTACCCATTTTTTTGCATACGATCCCAGTGATAAATAGGATTTCCCCAACGTTGGCCTGTCTCGGAAAAGTAATCTGGTGGCACCCCTGCAACGTATTCCAATTCACCGTGCTTATCTAAGTAATAAAGATGGGAATTTGCCCAAACATCCGCTGAATCATAAGCAACAAATATTGGAATATCGCCAATAATGCATACTTTCTTCTCGTGTGCATACTTTCTTACCTCATTCCACTGATGGAAGAAGAAGAATTGAGTAAACTTATGAAATTCGATGTTTTCTTTATATTTTTTCTTCCAAGAAGTTATTGCAGATGCTTGTCGTGTTTTTAGTGGTCTTTCCCATGTATTCCATGCTTCTAAATCATGAACTTCCTTGATAGACATAAATAGTGCATAATCTTCCAACCAATAATGGTGTTCTTTTGTAAATGTTTTAAATCGGGCCCTTAACTCTGGGAGTCCCTTTTTAGAGAAATTTTCAAACGCCAGAAGTAATAAATTCCACTTATAGGGCATTACCTTCTCATAATCCACTCTTGATGATTGTAATTTTGGGGGAATAATTTCATCAGAAGTGAGTAAACCAATATCAACGAGTTTTTCAGGACTAATCAGTAACGGATTCCCTGCAAAAGCAGAAAAAGATTGGTAAGGAGAATTTCCATAACCTGTCGGACCAAGTGGTAAAATTTGCAGTAACTGCTGGCGACTTAAATGTAAAAAATCGATAAAATGGTAAAATTCTGATCCAAGATCACCTATACCAAACATACCTGGTAAGCAAGTAGGGTGAAGTAAAATTCCTCCCTGGCGATACTTTAAAATAGATGTTTCTTTGGAAAGGTGATTAGCAGTTGTGTTAGATTTCATTTACTCAGTTCACCAGAGTAATAGACATCATTGGCCATAATATCAAAGTTTTACCTTTATAAACTCCTTTATTGAATATTAATAATTTGATTCTTCAATTCAAGGACTTTTTATTCTTTATTTCGCAGTTTTTTAAGTGTTATCAAAAATAGGCCAATTACTTGTATAATAAAGGCTAATTCAAAGGCAGGAATAGTTGATGAAATCGTTAATGAGGCTGATGTTTGCTCCTTGGAAGATGGTCTTGTTTGAACAATAGATGTTGTCCCTACTGTAGTGTTTGTATTTGGTTCAACAAATGAACCAGTTTCAAAAGGATAACCAGCATTTTTCCATTCTGTAAAACCCCCCTCCAAGTTATTAACTTGAGTATAATTCAATGAATCTAGTGTACTACTGGCTGTTGCAGAACGCGTACCTGATCTACAATACACAAGGATAGCTTGAGATTTATTAGTGGGAAGCTCATCTTGGCGATTTTTGATGTCTAAATAAGGTATTAGGTAAGCACTTTCAATATGACCCTCTTTATATTCAGTTTCTGTTCGTACATCAAGAATAAACAAATCTGTATTATTTTCAATTAGTTCTTTAGCCTCTGAAACAGAGATTGTATCATAACTTGCTTTTGATGTTATTCCTGTAGTTAAATAGCATCCACGGGATGATAAAAATGAGATAGTGAGAAAAATGACAACAAGAAAACAAAATTTAGAGATATGGAATTTTAATATCATTTCTATCATCTTAAATAGTCATAAAGGATTTTTTTTACTATTTTCAATTAGTTCCTTTGCCTTAGAAACTGAAAGGTGAAAATAACGAGGATTAGTCAGAACTTAGGAGAAATACCAGATTGATAAAATAGTAATTTCTAACTCTTGATATTATTTGTGGTGATTAAGTTCGTTTCTTTAAGTAAATAATCATTAGCATTAATATATTTAATACCAATAATAATGATGATCCTGTAGTAGAACTGTTAATATAAGGATAACCAGCCTTCTTCCATGCCGTAAAACCTCCTTCCATGTTATAAATTTGGGTATAATTCAATGAATCTAGTGTACTACTGGCTGTTGCAGAACGCGTACCTGATCTACAATACACAAGGATGGCTTGAGATTTATTAGTGGGAAGCTCATCTTGACGGTCTATGATGTCTGAATGAGGTATTAGATAAGCACTTTCGATATGGCCCTCTTTATATTCAGATTCTGTTCGAACATCGAGGATAAACAAATTTGTATTATTTTCAATTAGTTCTTTTGCCTCAGAAACAGAAATTGTATTATAATTCCATTTTGAAATCACTCCTATAGATGAATGACATCCATTAGAGGATAAGATTAAGATGATGAAAACAATACACAAAGAGATGCAATATTTAACTTTCAGGATCCTAGGATTCATTTCAATCAGAAGTGATCCTGAAGAATTACTTAAATAATTTTTCCGTTTTATCTTCGATTAATTCTGTATGATTCCATTCACCTCTAGGGGAGAATCATTAACAAAAAATCTGAACCTTAGTTAAATGCAATAATCTTATTCCATAAATGGGTACTCTAAAGTAACTAGTTTGATTACTGGATATAGTGTTATAATAATCTTCAAAACTATTACAATTCCTTTGTTTCATTCTAATGGTCAAATGACTAATAAGATATTTCTCTTTGTATAAACTTATATTGGATAGGCCCTGTTTATACAGGAATTGCTTAATCAAATCGAAATTTCGTTGATCAAGATACATCAATTTACTCCGTTTTTTTCTGATAGCTTCGAATGGGGAAGGGAAAGATCATCTAATTCTACGCTGTTTTGAAAAGTAACTATCACTTATTACATTAAAACATTAGCATTTAAACATAATTAAGAAAAGCATTAGAGATCATATCTATAGTAAAAAGGAAACCATAAGGTGAGTTTCGTGTCTAAAATTGAGGAATTTAATTATTATAGAGAAAAAATGAATGAAATTATTCTGGAAAAGGCAAACCTAGGGATTAAAAGATTTTTTGCAATAGATTCACGGACATATGACAAAGGAGTACTATCTTCCCAGGTAAAAGAAATGCTAGGGTTGGTTGCTAGTCTTGTATTGAGGTGTAATGACTGTATCACCTACCATATTCTCCAGTGCCATAAATTGGGTGTCTCTGAAAAAGAGTTTTACGAGATATTTAATGTAGCACTAGTTGTTGGCGGATCAATTGTTATCCCACATCTAAGAAGAGCAATAGAAATCGTAGAAGAATGTCTCAACAATTGAGAAATAATATTAATCTACAAGTCAGTAGTAATTGGAGATTAGATTTATTTGTTATACATAATTAGGTAAATCACCTAATATCTTAGAATGAGAAGACTAATAATCTACTCTGAAGTAATATCGTTGTCTGGTACCAATAATATTCTTGTCTTTAATAAATGAATAATTCTTATCTTGGAGATAAGAGCAAATTATTTTTTGTAAATTAGGTACGGTTAATTGGAAATAAAGACTTGGAGGATTTGTAAAAGTTACGATTTCCTCTATTAACTTTACAATAAATTCATGACCTCTATCCCCTCCTACTAGTTCAGATTCTTGCCCAGCAAAACCTTTATTTGATGAACGTTGCTTTTTGAAATAATCTTTGTCATATTGTGGTGGATTACAAACTATCACATCAAATCTATTCAAAGAAGTATAATAATTCTTAAGAATATAATCATTCCCTTTTATTTTTCTTAACTGTATCTTTGAATCTAGACCATTAAATTTGATGTTATTTCGAGCACTTTGAAATGCAATACCATTGATTTCTGTTGCCTCTACAACACAACCAATTTTAGTAAACATCAAAGCTAGGATTGCAGAAGAACCTGTACCGATCTCCAAGACTTTAGATGGATTATCCTGAATAATCCATGAAATAAAAGCCCACCGACTGCAAATGGTTGGAACCAAAAATCCTGGAGGAACCGTGAAATCTAAAGACATAAAATCTTGTAGTACTAACCGATTGTACAGAAGTAAAGCCTCCCTATCCCCCAAATCAATTTTATTCTTGGTTGCATATTTGCTTAAGGAGGGATCACGCTGAATAGCTTCTCTGAAAGGGAGACCACATGGTTTTTGAGGATAGAGAAGAGAATTCACGTCAATAAATTAAACTCCTATAGAAGACTAAAAACTTAAGGTTTGATTTTCAAAACACGAAATCTTGACCATAATTACATATAATGGATTTTGATAATTATGACATATAATACATATCTTAATTGGAAGACTGCAACACTAGCTCTCCGTGCAGGGATCGAAGAGAGCTATGCTGATTCTCTTGTTACACCAATTTTTGCTACTTCTACCTTCAGATTTCCTGATGTTGAGATTGGACGTAAAAGATTTGAGGGTGACGAACCAGGATATATTTACACACGGCTTGGCAATCCAACAGTATTTGCTTCTGAAGAGAAGTTAGCTATTCTTGAAGGAATTAATCTAATGAAAAAGAGAATTCATGTTGAAGGCCATGCTTTTGCAACAGGAATGTCTGCCATTGCAACAATTTTAATTGCGTTGACAAAAAGTGAAGACATAATTTTGGCTACGAATCCAGTCTATGGTGGCACCAATTATTTACTCGATGGAATTCTGCAAGCTTATCGTATTAAAACCAAATACGTTAATACATCAGGGATTGAAGGGGTAGAACGAGTAAAGGAAGTTATGAATTCCAAAATCGATCTTCTCTATATTGAAACTCCTACTAATCCAAATTTAGCTATTTCTGACATTCATGAAATCAGTAAGATTGGAAAAGAACATAGCATCCCAGTTATTGTTGACAACACTTTTGCTACTCCTGTGTTACAAAAACCTCTGGAATTGGGAGCAGATATCTCTGTACATTCTACTACAAAATATCTAAATGGCCATGGTACGACTTGTTCTGGGATTCTAGCTTCAAAATTAATTGGGGAGAAAAGAGAACGTTTACAGTTTGTAAAGAAAAATCTTGGGGCAACACAATCACCATTCGATGCTTTTTTAGTTCTTAATGGAATGAAAACTTTGCCATTAAGGATGGAAAGACATTGTTCTAATGCCATGGCTTTAGCAGAATATCTTACAGACCATCCTAAGATTAAAGAGGTATTTTATCCAGGATTAACATCCCATCCTCAACACACATTAGCTAAACGACAGATGAATGGAAAATTTGGTGGTATGATAGCTTTTGAATTAAAAACAGGACTAGAAGGAGGAGAGAGTTTAATGAATAATGTGAGAGTTATCACATTGGCACCTTCTTTGGGATGTATATATAGTCTTATTCAGCACCCGGCCAGTATGAGTCATGCTAAAGTTCCTCGAGAAACACGTATTGATAGTGGAATTATGGATGGTTTAGTAAGGTTGTCTGTGGGCCTTGAGGATATTGATGATCTCATTGAAGACTTATCACAAGCACTTTCTCGTATTTAATATTCTATTAATTGATTTAAGCAGACTTTTAAAAAAAGGATCCAATTTAACAATCAACCAGTATAAGAGGTATTTTTTTGGTTGGCATATCAAACTTGAAGATCTTGTTAAAACAAATGAAACCAAAAATAGTAAATGAAGAATTTGTTTTTTGTACTATTTCCAGAACTCGTTTTTCTGAACTGAAAATTAGTCCCCTAATGATGTTTTCAGAAGAAGAAGGAATCACTCTTATTGTAAAAAGGAAAATTGCAGAAAATAATTCTCTTTCTTATTTTGGGGTATGGGCATGGATTATCCTCACAGTTCATTCCAACCTCTCAGCTATTGGATTTCTGTCTGTAATCACAGATACGTTAGCTAAATCAAAAATAAGTGTGAATATTGTTTCTGCGTATTATCATGATCATCTTTTTGTTCCTATTGATAAATCAGATCAAGCATTGGAACTTTTGAAAGGATTGACAACAATGGAATGAATAGAGGTTAAGGAAAAATTTTAATTCTAGTTAATGAATACTATTTCTGTGCTTGCTTTTATAGTGGAGCCTGAAACTTTTCTATGTTCATGATGGTCTCTTTCCAAGCAAGCATACACTTTTCATTCTGTTTTAGTTCTTCACAAGAATCAAAAATACTCCTTTTAACGTTTAATAGATAAATAGCTATAGACTATTTGACGATGGATTTCCCTCTAAGTAGTTCATTCACTTCAACAGGGTGAATCTTAACGACACGACGGCATGCTTTTCGAGCAATGAATAATGTCCATTTATTATAATTATTTTCATCTAACCATTCACGAAGAATTGCTAATACTAATTTTGGATGCTTTCTAGAAATATCAGCTAGATTATTCCCAACACTTTTACGAACATATAAGCTTGGATCACGATTTAACCGCTTTAATCTCTTAACACTCTCCTGTGGTTCATTATGGATCCAATTTTTACCTCCAACCAGAACTGGCCTGAGTGATTCCGATACACAACGCCTAACATTTTCCTCAGGGTTAGCTATCCATTCATTATCGTATAGTTGGAGGACTTCGTCAGGAAATACCTGCAATAATTCCCTCATTGCCATTTGGGCTGCTTCTCTCACAGCAAAATGCAAATCAATTGCAGCAGATTTTATTATAGGCAAGTAAGATGTAAGGTGTTTTTCCTCAATACTACAATTAGATGCTATTAATGGAGCGAGGTGTCTGATTTGCCAATGATCATTACTAATTAACACATCCAAAGATTGCTTTTTCACTTCTAAAAGGACTTTTTCTTTGATAATTTGTTTTCTAATCTGACGTAAGGTCCAAACTATGCCTTTTCCCGTTCTTTGAGATTGGGGAATACTCTCCTTAATTTCTTGGATCAATTTTAAAAGTGGTTCTGCGTTATTAGCATTTATGAGTTCATTGAAGATCTCTTTGATACTCATTTTACTATTCTCAAGATTTTTAATCGCTAATGTTCTCAAATGATAGATTAGATATTCTTTGGAAATTTCTGTAAGCCATAATTTATAAGTATCTTCAATAAAAAAAGATCAAGCTGCATTTTGTTAATTACCTTTTGTCATCAAGGAGCTAGTTTAGTATTGGGCACCATTGTTCCCAGCGATCTAGTGGAGTATCCCGTTATAAATTATTTTAAATTCCGAAATAAAGGAAATCTTATGGATATAGATCTTTCTCAGTCATTTATTTCTATATACAGGCGTTATTATCAAAAAAACCCCCGTGATTTTTTTATCAAAAATTTCAAACCAAAATTTCACGAAATCAAATGGAGTCAAAGCATTTCTAGAGGTTCTTTCTCTCATTCTGCTGCTAAATTTAGCAGTCCATATCAACCTCTTTCTCCAATATTACAAGAAACAAAATATCATCCTGTACTCAAAATGATCACTCACCAATATCGACATAAGGACTTTGATGGCCAGAATTCTAAATCTGTAGTTCTTTTCATTCATGGTTATGCTGAATCAACTTTTTTTTTCCATGAAATCAGTTATTTTCGCATCTTACAGAATATATTTCAAAGTAATATATTAACTTTTGAATTACCCTATCATTTTCATCGTCAACCAAACGATTCTCCTTTCTCAGGAGCTTATTACCTTAATGGTAATCCTATTAGGATGTTAGAATCCATCCGGCAATCTATTCAAGAAATTTTGTACTTAGTTTACTATCTTAAAGAAAAATATGAACGAATCGTTTTATTTGGAGTTTCACTAGGAGGCCATTTAACAGCTCTCATAACACAATTTCTTAAAGAAATTGATATTATTTGTGCACTTGCAAGTCCTTTTTTATTTAACATTAACCCAAAAATTGTCCCTATCTCGACAGAAATTGTCTCTCAAATGAAAGAAAAAGGACAAACTAATTGGTATAAGATCCTCTACTCGTGTAACTTGAAATATTTTTCTCCATTTACCACTAATCGTCACACTGCAATAATTGGAGGAAAATATGATCGAATTGTGCCATTTAGTCGAGTTCGAAATCTAGCCAACATGTTAAGTAAACCACTCCTCTCCTATCCAGGAGGGCATCTTTCTCTCGTTATCTGGCTTCGATCGTTACTTCTTAAAATTAACAATGTTTTTCTTGAAAACTAGACCAATAAATCACTTGGAAAGTTATGTTTTCACACTAGAATCTCTTCTCACTTCTCTGATATGTTCTGAATGGGGTTCTTGGTTCAAGACTGAGCCAATCAGTGGAATTATCCAGTCCTGAAAGAGACCGTAATATATCAAAGGTTATCCACCTAGAAGCTTGTGGAAAAGGGGGATAATTCCATAAACCATAAGATCCTTGTTGTTGAAGGATGAATTCTAATAGTTCATTCACTCGGTCATCCTCAGTACTAGCTCCAACTCGCCAACATAAATGGAGAAGGAAAGCAGCATCAAATCTAGCAAAATGTGTAAAATATCCTGTAGCTAGTTCTAATCCAATCAGACGAGTAACTTCAAATCCAAGAGTATGTTTTTCACGAGTTTCACGAGCAAGAAGAAGATCAAGGGCACGATGAGCGTCTTCACCAGTTTGATATGTAGGATGTAATGCCAAACAATGTAACGCTGCTGTAGTATTTGTTCGACATCCCCACCGAGAATGAGCGAGCTTTCGATAGCCTGCAATAAAACCCCTTGTTCCTGCTTTCGTTCCTGCTGGCCATGATCCATCTCTTAGTCTTTGAGCTAATAACCATTCGAAACCAAGTTCAGCTCGTTCATTAGTCGAGTATCCACATGCTGCGACTGCACGTAATGGAAATGCAGTTTGTAAAGGAATCATATCATACCCTCCATCAACTTTTTGGCTTCTAAGAGGAAGAGGCCATGATCCTTCATCTGATTGTTTTGAGAAGAGAAAATCAACTCCCTTCTGAACGGAAGGATGCTCTGATGAATATCCTAAGAATCCAAATCTTAACAACACCATTGAAGTAGTTGTTATTTTATCGGTATAAGTAAATAAATTCGGAAAATCAGCACCATTCCAAGAACCATCAGATTGTTGGAGTTTAATGAAGTCTACTATTAGAAAATCAGAATCACGAATTTCTTTTAACTCTTTGACTTCTAGATTTGATTCTGACTTATGTAGAAGGTCCTGTAAGACCAATAAACGCAAACAAGGAGATGGATCTGCTAAAAGTAATGGAATCCAATTCATAATTGGCCCTCTAAAACAGTACAAAGGTACTTAGCAGTAGGAGTAACTCCTTCCGCTACTTTTATGGGTGTATCAGCTGCCACAATATACCCACCTTCTGGTCCCCCCACAGGGCCAAGTTCTAGAAGCCAGTCACAGGCAGCAAGAACATGGGGGTGATGTTCAATCACTATCACACTATTCCCTTCGTCAACCAAACGTTGAAGAACTTTCAGCAAACGTGACACATCTTGCAAATGCTGACCCACGGTCGGTTCATCCAAAATATACATTGTTGATTTTTCTGATTTTGGTTTCTTTCTACTAAGTTCTTTGGCAATTTTTAGCCTTTGACATTCTCCACCTGATAAATGAATACGTGGTTGACGTAATATTAAATATCCTAGACCCACGTCTTTAGCTGCTTGTAGTGGTCGAGAGATCCTATCATCATGTTTGAAAAGATCATATATCTGGTTAAGTGTTAAATCAAACAGCTCTGGCAAAGTATACCCATATAATCGAACCATCCATGCTTCAGCTGTGAGGCCAGTTCCTTGACATGTATCACAAGAAGTGAATACGTCAGGGAGAAACCCCATGTCCATTCGAATTCGACCCCTACCCTTACAAGCAGAACATCGTTGGAATAAATGCTTTTCATCCAATCCAAGAGCTTTGGCATCGGCACTTTCGGCATATAAGGAATAAAGAGGTTTTCTTAAGTTAAAATAAGCAAATGGACTACTAACTTCATGTTTTGATTGGTCAATAATCAGTGCTCGAGAAGGAGCACCATTAATAGAATCGTATTCACCAGGATCTTTTGGTTCATAAGCGACCGATGTTGTATGCTTTTTAGGTACAAGAATACGGCTTAAGACATCAATGAACAGCGAACTTTTCCCTGAACCAGATACCCCGCAAATACCTACAAAAACACCGAGAGGAATTTTTAAATCAATATTCTTAAGATTATTTTCACGAACACCTTTAAGAGTTAACCATCCACGTGGTTTACGGAATTTCTCGTACTTCTTTGGACGACGAAAACGACGTTTTCCTCGCAACCATAATGCAGTGATTGTATCAGCTTTAGAAATTTGCGCAAGAGTTCCTTGAGCAACAATTTTTCCACCCGCTGCTCCAGGGCCAGGGCCAATATCGATTACATGATCAGCTGCCTTGATTACCTGAGGATCATGCTCTATAACAATGACTGTATTATTATCATCACGAAGTCGAGTTAAAGCATTTAACAATCCATCAATCTCACTAGGATGTAAACCTCTAGTTGGTTCGTCAAGTAAGACAGTAAGAGAGGTCAAATTACTCCCTAATAATCCAGCTAATCTTATTCGTTGAGCCTCTCCTGCACTCAATGTCATTATAACTCGTGAGGCATTGATATACCCTAAACCGACTTGATTCAAGAAGCTGAGACGATGAATAATGGTCTCCAAACTGAATCGAGCGATATTTGTATCTATATCTGGTAATTTTAGGTCCTGTAATACCGCTAGAAGTTGCTTAAAAGCCATTTCAGTAAAATCATGTATATTATAGCCTCCAAGAGTTATAGAAAGGTATTCAGGCCTTAATCGTGTTCCATTACACTCGGAACATGTTACTGTAGAAGAATATGTACCCCCTACATCCCAGTCACCTATCCAACCATAAAACCCGCGGAATTGAATTGTCCTATCATAGATACCTGGTCGACTTCGACTTTCAAATGTAACCTTTAATGGTTTTGATTCGCCAAATAAAAAGGCGCTTTGAGCTTCAGGAGACATTTTATTCCAAGGAGTTGTCATAGGATCAAAATAATGACGTTTTGCTAAAGCCTGAACTACATAATATCCTCCATTATACCTTTTACATAAATAGCCCTTTGGAAAGAATCCTGGAGAGTACATTGCTCCCTTACACAAAGGTTTATCAGGATGAATGATTAATTTCTCTGGTTTAGGGATTGGAAGTGTCCCAACCCCATGACATTTCTTGCAAGCTGAAGCATAATTTGAAGTGGAAAAATACTTTGCTTCAGGAATTGGAAATGAAAAATTGCAGTTTGGGCAAAACCATTCTTGGTGTTGTCTCCTACATAGAGTATTACAATTTGAACACTTATATTCACCGAAATTAGACATAAGGATTGTTAAATGATGTGAAATCTCTGTTATCAAGCCTACAGTTGAACGATAATTATACCATTTTCCAATTCGCCTTGGATCAATACTAATAGTGACACCAAGACCAGTTATAGAATCAACTGGTGCTTCAGGCCCTTCTCTGAATCCTTGTCTCTCATAAAGAGATAATGTCTCGAGGAAACGTCTTTCTGCCTCAGATTTAAGAATATCACTAATTAGACTTGACTTCCCTGAACCAGACACCCCCGTGACTACAGTTATTGACCCCTTAGGAAACTCTACTGAAACGTTCTTAAGGTTGTTTGCAGCTGCTTTCTCTACTCGAATAATGTCTACTTTATTGTCATACTGAAAATCTTTTTCCTTAGGACTTATCGAATCCTCAAAGAGAAGTCCTTTTGTAGTAACAGATTCCTTGACTTTAGGTAACTCTTTTGGAGAACCAGCAAAGATCAATTGTCCCCCTTCAGGGCCCGCACCAGGTCCAAGATCTACAATCCAATCGGCTGCACGAATAAAATCAGAATTATGTTCTACAACTACTATCGTTGCACCTGTTCGCACTAGTTTATCTAAAACAGATAATAATCGTGATACATCATGCGGATGTAAGCCTGTAGAAGGTTCATCTAATAAGATCAACCTCTCTTTTAACGACTTCATTCCTAAATATTTCGCTAATTTTACTCGTTGAGCTTCTCCTCCTGAAAGTGTTGGAGAGGGTTGTCCAAGGGGGAGATAACCTAAGCCAACGTCATGAAGTGCAGTCAAAATCCGTTTAACAGCGTTCCAGTCCTTTTGTGTGAGACTGATTTTTTTCTGTTTAATGAGCAAATTATACGCTTCATCAACTGATAGTTCATAGAAATCAGAAATTGAAAGTGATTGGTTCTCAAATCGTATCATTGCTTCAAGGACTTTTTCAGAAAACCGTTTTGTCTCACACACATCACATGGAATCCAAGTGGAGGGTAGGAATCGCATTTTTACTTCAATGGCTCCCATACCTTTGCAGTTTTCACACCATCCTTCTGACCGATTGAAAGAAAAGTGTGAAGAGGAAACCCCTGTAATTTTTGCAAAGATATCACGAACGACACCCGCTAAATTGGTATAAGTAGCTGGATTAGAGCGAGGATTTTTCCCAA
>JAHQWW010000010.1 GCA_029856365.1 Candidatus Hodarchaeota archaeon | reverse complement strand
TTGTCCTTCCCGAATGCCATCCTTAATGAAATTATAAACACAACAGAATTGATTAATAATATCATCAATAATCAGTGCAATGCATCGTTCGCCTAGTGGCGCTTTCATACCTGGATGATATGGCCTTGGTTGATACAACGGACGATACGTGACTGGTTGAGCTGGTCCTGCGGGAGGATATGGTTGAGTTGGAGGAATTTCCCATGCTTCCACTCCTTTCACGGGTTTTTCTGGCAACTTCTTACCACAGTTTAGACAGTAAAGGCTATCTTCATCAACTTCAGCCCCACAAAAAGGACAGTAACGCATAATAATTTCTTCCCTTTTTTTTTATTAGATAACTGTTGATTTCATACAATGTATTATAAGGCTTTGCTCAATGGAATTGAAAGCCATATATCCTGTAATTAATATTTACCAAATGATATTAGATAGCCACTAAGATGTAGTGTTAACATTTAATCCTCCAGGTTCAATATCATTTCACATGAGCTTTCCCCTATATATCCAATTGTATAAAATGTGACAAATATGGTTAAAAGGTTTCCTAGTCCTCAGTTTGTTGATGTGACCCCTGAAACTGAACAACTTAAGGAGCTCGATCATTTTTGGATTCAGATGGACCATTGTAGACATCTTAAACTATGGCGTTTTACTTATTTCTCAGATGATGAGACTGGAGAATTTATTCCAACCGGGAAGCTCGTTTTTACAAACCAATTCTTATGATACATACCTATGGATCTTCATACAAAATCTTTAATTGGTTTACTCGTGAATTATGGTGTTTTGGTTTTCGTAAATTGTTTGCAATTGATAATGAACATGCAGAATTACAAGTTGCAGGTGACCTTTCAAGAGTGGATTATATTACTATTCATGGTAAATCTGACAAACGAGTAGTTCTAGCCATTTACATATATATCCCTTGAGGTTTGAATTTGAGCCAAGAAGACAAAATAAAACAAGCTGCTGAAATAATCAAGAACTCGACTTATATTGTTGCGTTTACAGGTGCAGGTATAAGTGTAGAATCAGGAATACCTGATTTTAGAAGTCCAGGTGGACTCTGGGAAAAATATAATCCAAATGAATATGCTACATATTCAACTTTTTTAACCCATCCTGTAAAATATTGGACCATGCATATGGAATTAAGAGAAATGGTGATCGATGCTCAACCTAATTCCGCACACAATGCCCTAGCATCCCTTGAGCATAAATATGGTAAACTAAAATCAGTAATCACTCAAAATGTTGATTTCCTTCACTCTCGTGCTGGGAATACCAAAGTCCTAGAAATTCATGGTACAACTCAAACATCACGTTGTTTGGGCTGTGATAAAACTTTTTACTTTACAGAGGTTGAAGAAATGTTGGATCAAGGACAGTTACCTCCCCGCTGCCCTCGGTGCAGAGGATTGATTAAACCAAATACCATTTTATTCGGCGAACAACTACCTTATGATGTGTTAGAACAATCACGAGAGGAGATAATGGCAGCTGATCTCCTTATTGTTATTGGTAGTAGTTTAACAGTGTATCCAGCTGCTGCCCTACCATCAATTGCTGTTCAGATTGGATCGGGATTGATAATTGTCAATAAGGAGTTCACACCTATGGATACCTATGCTAACGTTGCAATTCAAGGAATGGCGGGAATTATCATGCCTAAAATATTAGCTGTACTGGATGAAATTCTTTAATCAATCCTAGGTTGTTTTTTAAAAGTCTTTTACATACTCTCATTATCATCTTTATCTGATGGTAATCTTTTAAATTCTTCATATTTATTACCGAGAATAGTGAATCTTCTATCATTGATAGTAGGTAAAAGTTCCTTAGATGATTTTAAAATTCCCGCAAGATTTATTTTTGCGATTGATCGGTCAACTAATTCAGGGGTAACATCTCCAGAAAATGTGAGACCGCCAATGACTTTTATCTCAAGTTTTTTCCCTTCAGCAGCCACTGCTTCTAATTCTTTTGCAGAGTAATTAGCCCAACCAATTATAAAATCTTTCTTTTTAACAAGCTCTTGAAATGTTGCTTCATGTAGGTTGAGTTGTGCTTCTATTGCCTTTTCAAGAAAAGCTGTGCGATTAGGATACAACTCTTTTTCAACCAAAACATCTATTTTTGCAGTCACTTCGGCATTAATCTCTACAACAATATGATCATTAGAATAATCGGCCATTTTCAGTCTGGTATTCATCATTCAATAAGAATCTTAAGAATATTACGATGTTTAAATTGAAAAGTGATAAATGGATATATGATGATGCCTTTATTTGAATTAAGGAAATGTTTTCACCATTAAAAAAGCATGTTCTTTTCGGTCATAGTAATTTTGTAAACTTTTTTTTATACAATATTCATGTTTTTGATAAAACCCTATTGCTCTCTCATTGTTGTAATGGACTTGTAATTCGAATTTTTCAACTTTATGTTCAAATATAAGCTTGGTTTCAAGCTCTGCTAATAATTTACTACCAATCTGCCTTCCCTGATAAAGAGGATCTACTTGGATTGTAATAATTCTTCCCAAGGTTTTATCATCGTCATCCTGCTCCCCAACTGCAAAAGCTATTATTTTTAAATTTTTAACAAGTTGAACTGTTAAAACAATATAATTAGACACCATGGAGACAAGAGCAACTAAAATAGAAGGTCCATAGCGTAACTTACTTGGAAAACAGGCTTCTTCTATCTCGTTGAATCTGCCTGCATCTTCGATCGTTCCAGTTCGAATTCTGATTCTCAAATCATCATGAGAAACACTAGATTTCGTTGTTTGACCTCCAGGGTTCGAATTTTTCCCTATAAGAAGGATTTTTATTATAGAGGGAATAAATTAAAAATTTACAAATATTTTTCGCCATTACATTGGAATAAAAGTTGATATAACCAGAAAATCTCACAGTAAGAATTAGAAACCCTACATTTTGACGATGATATGTTCCTCAAATGACCGAAAATCCCAATAAATAGAATTACTTGGAGAGTTGGAAAATTGGTCAGCCACAAATTAGCTACATTAGCATATATTGTTTGTAACAACAAAGAAGTTCTCTTACTTTTTCGGAATAAAAAGGAGGATGATTTCCATGAAGGAAAATATATTGGTATTGGGGGACGTCTTGAATTAGGTGAGACTCCTCTTAACTGTATTTTGCGTGAGTTAAAAGAAGAAACAGGATACACCCTTTCACCTCTAGAGGTTGAATTTAGAGGGTACATTTATTTTGATGAAATCCATCGCGATAAAATCAATGAGGATCTACCAGCATTTAACTGGTTAGTATTCTTATATTATGTTCAAGTAACAGAAAAACTCGAATTTGAGAACCCTGAGGGTAAACTCTTATGGGTACCCATCAATGAAATTCCTTATGGGAAGATGTGGGAGGGAGATAAGATTTTCACCCCCAAAATACTCGAAACACAAGAAATCGTTGAGGCAAAATTCCTGTATGATGGTGAAAAAATCGTAAAATGGAGTTTTGGTAGAGAAACTTAATATCATAAATAAGATGTGTCATAAACCGATCTAGGAAGGACTAAACACATGCCCCGTTCAAGATTGTTCATCTGGTTGTTAAAGAAAGGATTTCCACTCAGAACTTTTTTTGCTAGGTTCACAAAGATACCACTTCTCGGAAGAACTATGGATTACATGTTATTCCAAAATGATGATATCATTTACCTGCCTAAGGATGAAGTAAGTACAATCAAGATCGATAGAGAAATAGAATATGCTGAAATGGTTGTTCCATCAAGTGTCCTTGAGCATTTCATCAAAGAAGCAAATTATCATTGGATTATGGATTGGTGTATATGTCGTTCTGCTTCTTCGTGCAAGAATTATCCGATAGATTTAGGATGTTTATTTCTTGGTGAAGCTGCAATGAAGATAGATCCAAAACTTGGAAGAAAAGTAACCAAGGAAGAAGCATTAAACCATGCAAAGATGTGCAGAGAAGCAGGATTAGTACATTTAGTAGGGAGAAACAAACTTGATACTTTTTGGCTTAAAATTGGCCCAGGTAATAAACTTCTTACTGTGTGCAATTGTTGTGATTGTTGTTGTCTCTGGCGAATCCTGCCACATGTGTCTAAGAAAATTTCCTCAAAAGTAACCAAAATGCCTGGTGTAACTGTCACTGTGGGAGACGCATGTATTGCGTGTGGCACTTGTATAGAAATCTGTTTCGTCCATGCAATTAGCATTGTCAATGAACAAGCTGTAATTAGTGAAATGTGTAGAGGATGTGGGAGGTGTGTTGCTGTTTGTCCTCAAAATGCCTTAATTCTTACCATTGATAGAATGGAGAATTTGGAGGATTCCATCGAAAAAATAGGATCCTTGGTTGACCTTACATAGAGAATGATATTTCTTATTTGGCTCCCCAATGAAATTTTTTAAATAAATAATCACTATTGTACTGGTGCTTCGTTTAATTTCCCTGTTATTCTGTTTGAGATCATTTATGAGATTTTTTCAACCTTGAATGCACAGCCACATCGAATACACCGATAAATTTCTTTTGATTCTTCTTCTGGGAGCGTACTACGTACTAATTGATGAAGACAATGAGTTGTATGTTGAAAAAAGCTTTTTGATTTCAATTAAAATGGCTCCGCTACTTTATATGGTTCTCGATGTTTATAAATTCGTGTGATACGCAGTAAATTCAAGATAATAATCGAATCAGATCGGAAAAGGAGGAGTTTTAATTAACTAGATAAACATCTATTACTAGAATAGATTAGGAGATATTAAGATAATTGGTTCCGTAGTCTGAGAGCTTGTTCTACGTTATCTGTGATGATATTATCTACTTGTTTTTGAATTGCTGCACTTAGATATTTCTTATCGTTGACTGTCCAAGGATTGACAAATAAACCAAGTTTCTGTGCTTTTTTAATAGTCCTCTGAAAATAAAAATTATGAAGGAATGTCGTAAGCCAGAGAGAATGAAATTTTACCCAGTCTTTTGGGATGATATTGTAATATGGGTGAATAGCATTACAATTTAATTCTTTTACCACTTGAATTTGGTCTTTAGAGCAATGACAAAGTAATCCTGTTGGGATTTCAGGGTCAATAACTTTAATTTTCTTTAAAGGAGTATAGAAGAAAGAAGATACTATCAGTTTTGTTAAATCGTCTGTAAGGTTGAATTGATGGATCAATTCTACAAGTTCTTTAGCCCCCTCTTTTTGTGATTTTAGCTCAATATTCAATGTGATTTTATTTCCAAATAAATCAAGTACCTCTTCAAGAGATGGAATTGTTATTCCTTCTGAGAGTTCTATTGAAGTAAGTTCTTTGTGGGAAAGATTCTTTATAGCATTAGAACGGCCTAGTTTTTTGAGAGTGTCATTGTGGTAGCAAATAAATCTGTTATCAGATGTCAGGTGTACATCAAATTCAAGCCCATCTGCACCGTGAAGTACGGCTGTTTGAAAGGCTGGGATGGAGTTACCAGGTTCTCCATTGATAAGATACCCTCTATGAGCCAGAATTTTAATGTATTTCATTGATTGGTTTCCTTGTTTTTAAAAAACTGTTTTATAACTATATTTATTTTCCTTAGCTCAAATAATGATACTGTTTTTCATAAGATTCGATGCAAAGAATACTTAGAACTTATAAATTATTACTCTTCCCTCCAATTCCAATTTAGTTTGACAAATCAAAGAGCTGTTATTTGGGTTAAATGTTATGATCGTGGTTTGGCTTCTGTTTTAGGTATTTCTATATCAAGGGATTTAAGTTCTTTAGAGTATCTTCTTGCTAAGGGGCGCAGTTCGTTCTTTCGATAACGATAAGTAATATCTGCTTTATCCCCCTTTAGGTCTGCCCATGGTTCAACTAGCACAACATCGTTTACAGTGATTCTATACCCTCGTCTGAACCGACCTGGAATCCTTGCAGTGCGTTTCACTCTATCAGTGCATAATACTTCCATCCGTCTTGCACCTAAATTACGAATTACAACACCAATAACTTCGGCACCTTTAGGGTAACGCGTACGCCGTACAATCTCGGTAGTTGGCTCTCGTTTCTGTTTTCCTTTTCGTACCAAATAATTTGCCTCATTAAGTGTATTTCTTTTCTTTAGAATTTTTCAAAACAGATATAATTCATTAAAAATTCCTATTAACTTGAACACTGAAGAATTCTTTCAAATATTTTTGGGATTGATTTAAGGAAGAAAGGAATAACTTTTTTTCTCTTCAAATAGGGTGAAAAAGTATTCACTGATTCTTAATCCCCTCAAAAAATTGTAAGTGCTTATTCTCATCTAAATTTCTGGTTTTACCTATCAAGTAGCTTACTCCTTCCAAATTCAGTTATGAGATTTTCTCGAAAGAAAAGATAATCATTATGAAGAAATATTCAAAAATCAGTGATTATACACTTCACGTTGACGACAAATGGGAAGTAACAGAAGATCAGAGAACAATCCTTTATTTATTGTGATAGATGGTGGTGATGGTTGTGGTAAAGATACCCAGGTAAAGCTAATCGCCCGCTATTATCTTAATAAAGGAATGAAAGTTCGTATTAGAAGTCATCCTTCTATTGATAACCCTTTTGGTCGCTATGCGAAGTCTGCTTTAGAGGAAGGAGGGAAAAAAGGCCATTTAAAAGCTGCTGTTTTCTATGCTGTTGATGTTATCAGATCCTTGGTAAAGTACTATCGTCATAATGGCAATGAAGTTATTATTTTCTCTCGATATCTCCTAGGAGTCTGTTATCTCCCTTCTCCAATAGTAATTTTCGGATATAACTTTTTTCAAAGTTTTTTGCCGACTAGTCGGTATTTTTTCTTTTTAGATGTCACCCCTGAAGTTGCCAGAAAAAGAATCTCTAAACGCGGTGAGAAACAGGAAATGTTTGAAGGTTTATCGCGATTAAAGAAAATGAGAGGTAAGATGCAATCAGTTACAAAGAGGAAAAGCTGGTTTCAAATTAATGGAGACGGTTCTCCCTCCAAAGTGTGGTATCAAATTCGTCAAATTCTGGTTCAGCTTGATTCTGAAACCATAAGAGGATTATAGATATGGATACAAACATTACCAGCTCCACTCGAATTTTTTTGGGGTTATCTTCCTTTCAGATACTTGCAATGTTTCGTCGAGGTCTTTTTTATAGTTATTTATCGATATATCTACGGTATTTCCTTGGAATGAGCGTAACAGGTACAACACTGTTTGCAACTCTTCCAATGGTTCTAAATGTTAGTTTTCAAACTTTGGTATGGGGTGTACTGTCAGATAAATACCAGTTACGTCGAACATTTGTGATTCTGGGAGAGATTCTTGCAGGTATTGGTACAATAATTGTATTTTTTACTCATCGAATTGTAGATCAGCTGGTTCTTGCAGGATGGATGATAATTATTGGTTTGTCGATAGTTGAGATCTTTTGGTCAATGTCGAATAATGGTTGGAGTGCTCTTATATCTGATTTAATTCCTTATGAGGAGAGAAGCGTTATTCAGGGTCGTCTTTCGAGTATGGGAGGTTTGGGTAGGATTGTTGGCATTTGGATTGGTGGTTTATTATACAATGGGTTGCATCTTCAATATGAAGGTTGGGGCTTTTATGAAGGGAGTCTTTTCTTTGTAGCTGCTATTGTAATGTTTCTTTCAACTATTCCTATGGTACTAGTTCCTGAAGGAGGTGTTCATTATGAATCCGAGATCGAACCTGAGCAACAATCGTCTATTGGCGATATAACTACTCCTTCAACTCACATCTTCATCATTTTTCTTGTCGCTATAACTTTCATTAATTTTGGTAGGAACAGTATCGCTACAATCTTACCTCAATATTTGTTCCTTCCTTCACCTGGTTTTGGAGTGTCTAGCGAACTATTATCTTATATATTAAATACTCAATCTCTTGCTATAATTCTACTTGGCCTCATCGTTGGCCGAATGTGTCAGAAAATAGGAAACGGAAACACAATCTTGTTAGGAGCATTAATGTCAATAATCTCACTCGTTCTTCTTGCAATTTCGACTAATTTAAGCCTCATTTTCATAGCTAGCTTCCTTAGAGGATCCGCCCAAGTAATCATCATGGCATCATCATATGCATTCGCCTCTGGGCTAATAACACCTAAAGAACGTGCGAAATTATTTGGGTTATTTAATGCCTCTTTCTTTCTCAGTTGGGGATTAGCTGGAACTATTATTGCTGGACCAATTACAGATTATCTCTTAATATTAGGTGTAACAGAGGTTTTGGCATATCGAACAGCATTCTTGACCGCTACATTCGTTACATTTATAGGAGTATTACTACTAATACTATTATTAATCTGGATTCGTGTAAAATCATAATCCACTAGAAAGATAATAAGAATGGCTATAAGTATGTCAACGATCTTCATTCGGAAAACAAAGGAACCAATGCATAATGTTTTTGCCTTTGTCCCTGGAGAAAAGATAAATATCCAAGTAAAATTCGGTGATCAGATTCCAAACCATTATCGTTTACAAATCTTAGATCATCGGAATAATTCTCGATTGAATCGTTATGGAAAAGGATCAGATGAGGGAATTGTTCTTAACTGGCCAATACCACACACAATTAGAGATAAGCACCTCGGTGTTTGGCGGATCCAGGTGGAGATGGATACTGGTTCATTTGGTCAACATTTTTATGTCGAACACAAGGAAAGAATTGAACCGCCAATGCTCCTTCCTGCTGCAATGCCTTTAGAAGCTATTGAAGAGTATGGAATTACTCCAGCTAGTTATGTTACTCCTATTCCCGAAGAGCGAATCTTGATTAGCAAAACACCTGTAGCAGCGATAAAGGGCCTTGGTAAGACATATGCGGCCCGATTGGTAAAAATCCAAGTTTATTCTATTTCAGAATTTTTAAATTATCCTGATCGTGTTTCTCTTGCTGAAGTAATGCGTATTAGTGATACTAAATTGCATCATATGCTCCAAGATGCTGAGTTTCTTATAAGTAAGGAAGTTGAACCTCCTTTCCCTCCTGATGAGGATGTTACTATCATTCCTGATGATCTTCTGTCAATTCGTGGGATTGGACCAAAGTCTGTTGAGAAACTTGCAAAACTTGGAATCTCTTCAAGATTAGATCTTGTAAACTTCGATGATTTAGAGGGTTTAAGAAAAACTTTGAGAATGTCGATGGCTCGCTTAACTAAAGTTCTTGCGTCTATAGGAAAATCAGTAGTTTTCCCCGAGGTCATAGAACCAGAAGTATTAGATCCTCTAGTTCAGCCAGTAACTAATATCAAGGGGATTGGAACTAAAACAGCTCAGAAATTAAGTCAGCGAGGAATTATTACGGTACAAGACCTATTAAATTCATCTTTTGCATTGTTTAAAAATTCAATCAGTGAAAATACTTATAATAAATGGAAAAAAAAAGCAGTAATATTTATTGGCCAAAAATCTGAAGTAACGATTTCTTCAACCCAAATTCCAACTGAGGATGCTCAGCTTACATCGATTTCAGGAGTAGGAATCAAAACAGCACAACGATTAAATGCTGCTGGAGTATTAACTCTAAAAAATTTATTAGAATATGAATTGGGAGAATTAGCAAGAAAAACACGGTTTTCTGAAAAAAGATTGACTGCTTGGCAAGCTCAAGCACAAGAACTACTAAAATAATTTTGTTATTATAAAACAAATCTAATATTTCCTATTTTTTACAATTAATTTTTTTTGTCGTTTTATCTTTGAAAATAAATCCTACTATTTTTTATTATAAAATGGTTTTAATATCGAAATTCCTAGCTTCATAATATCAAGGATTTAAGGTTTAATGATTGCTAGCTGTTGATGATGGTTCTTAAGGGTTCCAAAACTTATAATCATTAGTTAAACTTATTAAATTTGTGATTGAAAAGGAATTAATTACGTTCACATAAAGCTTGAGGTGATTAATATGTCTGAAATAAAAAACTTGGAAAGTAGTGATAAATACAAGCGAAAAGAATCGGCAAAAGCTTTGGGAAATACTCACACAAAAGCTTCTCTTCGCGCGCTGCTTAAGGTTATTGAACAAGATGACGATAAAGATGTACGAAAAGAAGCCATTGATTCTCTTGTAAAGCTAAATGATCCAGAGGCTGTTCAAGTTCTTGAGAGGGTTGGAGAAAATGACAAGGATCGTGGTACTAGAAATAAGGCAAAGGATGCTGCCAATACCATTCGAGAATCAGGAACTCCTCTCCCTGAAACCCCATTCTCCGAGGAAGATGCAGCAAGGGCTCGTGAGGATTTTCGTGCATTGGAAGAACATGAAGCTAAACAAGCTGGATTACATGTTAAATTAGAAGAGACCTTAAAATATAGAATAGATCAGGATAATAATTTAGTAGACGAGAATAATTCTCCTCTGGATTCACTCCAAGGAGCAGGAAAAATCAAAGTTACTAATAGAGGAAGTCGAGATCGAATTTGGGGAATTGATGCATTTCTAGAAGGTGTTGATGAAGTTTCATTTGACAGGAGTGAAGATCAAGAGATTGTAGTGTTTGGGAACAGTTTTGGAATTAAAGAATTGGATCCCCAAGGGGTTAAAGCAGTCATATTTAACTTTCAAACAGAAGCACCACGAGTGAAGATCAAAGAAGCATTTTGGGATCTGGAGAAACCAGAATCACCTCCTACCTTTTCCCGAGGTACCGAAGCAGGAATGCGCTTTACAATTGAACTAACAAATGAATTTGATTGGTCTTTAAAAGAAGTAGTTCTTAAAAAACACATTTCTGATCCTTCTACAGTTGTTAATAATTTTCAAACTGAGAATGGGGAATTTAATAAAGAAGGAGATTTCATTCAATGGAAAATTAAAGAAATCCCAGCTAATTCTACCATAAATGCTAGCTGTGAAATGCGAGTAACCTTACCAGAAGACACAAAAGAACCGTATAAAGTTGGAGATACAGTTGTTAAATATAATTGTCTTGATACAAGTCTTTCTGGTGTCAATCTAGAGACAATTACAGGTTCATCATCAGTATTCCAGTTTATCTCGCGTGATGAGCAGGAAGAGAATCCTGGAGACTTCGATTGTAAATTTGAATTAGAAAACACTTCCGAGTTTGAGATGGATTTAAAGGAAGTTAGGATTTACGAAGGTTCTCTTGAAGAAGGGAATGTTCGACTAGAATGGTTAGGGAGTGATTTCCCTGAAGAAGAACGATCTATTGACCCTGGTGAGACATTTAGTCTTGATCCGTGGACAATCACCGTCGAAGAAGATGGCACCATTCCACAATTTGGACGTGAACTGGATTTATCAGTGAAATATCTTTATGACGCAGAGATAATAGCTGAATGCACACTTCCTGGTTATGCACTCCGATTCATAGACATTGAAGTCTTAAAGACCTTCTCACCTATGACAATACCTTCTTATAGGCGTACGGAGGTTTTGACCGAAAATATCATCCGATCCACTGGAAGTACAGAAATAGAATATTTGCAGCTCCAAGATCAGATCCCAGAAGGCTTTGAGCCTCCAACTAAAGATAATATTTCGATTATAAAAGACGATAAACAGATTTCAGACGATGATTATAATTCAGAAGTAGTAGACGATAATCTGATTATAACTATAGAACATCTTGAATACTCATCTCTTGGAACATTGAAACAAGATGAAGAACTAAAAATCAACTATCCTTTTTTCGCTACTGCTACTCCAGATGATGAATTTATGGGTAATGTCACAGTACTAGCTAACATTTTCCCTCCAGTTAAGCCTGTTACAGCTGAAGCAGAAGCAGGTCCAATAACTGTTGTGCATGAACGCCGAAAATTAAAAATTGGTAAAATGGTGCGTTCAACTTCTAGTGAAGCCTTAAATGAGTATGAAATTGTAATTCAAGGCGTTAATGAGGGTACTGCTGTTATCCAAAATGTAGAAGTGAGTGATTTCTTGCCCAAGGGTTTTAAATTAGTATCTGATACTGAGGAAGATCCACCTGTCGGATTTGAAGAACATTCTTCTGTGAAAGATGGTAAGGCTATGAAGTGGATTTATAAAGAGGTCCAACCTGGACAGAAAGTTGAGATTCGCTTCAAAATCCAAGCTCCTGGTGAACATGACCCCAAAGATGTCTATCGAATGTTGCTTGGTTAAGACATAAACCTTTTTTTCTCTTTTTTCATTTATTTTGCTTCAATTCTCTCTCATTAATCTGGTTTGAAGAAACTTGACAGACCCTAAAATTGATTTTGAAAAAGTAAAAGCACTACTTCTCAATAAAAATCCACAAGAATTAACAAAGTATATACAATCCAAGAAGCTTCAAACTGAAGCTATGTTCCTTTTTTGGGCACTAGATTATCTTGATCAACATCCAAAAGAAATTCCAATGGAATCTAAACAAGTTTTAGAGGAGAATCGTAAACTTCTAAACAAAGCCCAAGAAATCATCTTTACCAAAAGCCTTGAAAATAGTTTAAAAGAATATTCTGCTGGATTTATATTGGGAACGTTAGAATTTGGTATTAGAGAAAGAGAGGCTCAAATTTCGCGTTACCATGAATATGTAGAATTATTAGCCAAAATTCAAGAGTGGCCTGAGCTAGGATTTCCAGATGAGCAATTTAAAAAATATTGGGAAGAAAGAATCAAAGATATTCAGGAAATTCAGGATTGGTTAAAAGCACGAGCTAACGATTGGTATCCTGTAATCATTTCGCTCTATCGTTCTGGTAACCTTCATAAATCTTCCAAGAAGGCTCTTAAAGCACTGAGAAAGGGACGGAAAGATAATACGGTTTTCCAAATTCTTGCAGCTTTATTGCATTCTAATCCTATCCTAGACCAACAGATAAGAGATTTTTGTAAGAAGAACCAAATGGCAATAGCTAATAAAGCACAATTGATAGAAATTCTCGGTTTATTGGCTCAAGATACTGCTGATAAAAAAGTTCAAGAATATTGTCATCTTTTGCTCCGTGCGAAGAAGAAACAGGATAAATTAACTTGAAAATTTTTTTATCAGGATGGATTGTCTTGAAAATTTATCTATCAGGATCTATAAGAGGGGGTCGTGAACTACAAAGTAATTATCAAATTATTTATGATTATCTCCAGAATAATGGCCACGAAGTTCTCACTCATCATGTAGCTTCACCCGACGTTATCGAAATTGAAAACTCAATGACCAATGCTGAAATTTACACCCAAGATATTAACTGGCTTCAAATGTGTGATATAGTGATCGCTGAGGTATCAATTCCCAGCTTAGGGGTAGGTTATGAAATTGCATACGCCTTACACCTCAATAAACCCGTATTGGGAGTCTATGAAGTAAAAAGAGTTATATCAGCAATGATTTTAGGTAATACTTCTCCAAATCTCACACTTCACTCCTACAATAGCATTTCACAACTTTTATTTCAGATTGCGAATTATATAAAGGTAATATCGAATCAGAATTCATGATGAAATACATATCAAAAATTTGTATCTATTATTTGTCTTCCTTTACCATTTACTAGTAATTCATAAGTTTTTTCAATTCTCTCCCAATTTTCTTCTCTATCAAGTGCCCAATGACGGCCGATGATGGAAACAACTTTTGCAATTTCCATTTCTTGCGCTTTAAGTTCGAGTTGATTTACATAATGAGCTCCAGATTCAGGTTTTTCACCCCGCCGTCCAAGCATACCGTGTAAAAAGACTTTATGAATATTCTTTCTCTTAGCAAGCCCCATGAGTGCCTCAAGATATTTAATTGAACCATGGGAACTGTAGAAGCTAATAATTCCTAATAAATGTAATGAAGTTTTATTATTCTTGACATAATTTATGGCCTTCAAAAAAGCATCATTATGGAAAAAATCTCCCGTCTCAATGGCTTCAAATATTCTAACTCGATCACTTACAATACGTCTACCAATACCCATGTGGAGATGTCCTATTTCGCTATTACCAACTGTGCCTTCTGGCATACCTAAACGTGTTCCTGAAGCGATAAGGGTTGTAAAAGGAAAATCAATTTTTAACTTATCCATATTTGGAGTTCCGAATTCTAAGAATAAATTGCCATATGTATCAGGATTATACCCCCAACCATCTAAGATTAAGAGAAGAATTCGGTGACTACTAAATCCTATTCCAGTTTTCAAGAGAGTTCTTCCCTCCATTTCTTGGGGTTTTTCTAATCCCAAAATATCAATAATTGTTGGTGCTATATCTACTAGGGAACCTCCAGTCTTCAATAGTATTTCTTCTTTCATTTCAGAAACAATTAGAAAAGGAACTGGGTTCGAAGTGTGTCCTGTGTCAATAGTGCCATCAGGATAAAGCCAAGATTCCGCAACACCGTGATCTGCAGTCACAAGAACAGTGTAGCCAACATTAATCGCAGCAGTAACTATTCGGCCTAATTGTTTATCTACAGCATGAATTGCTTGCCCAACAATATTTTTTTCTTCGATATGTCCCATGACATCGCAGGGTGAAATATTAGTCACAATTAGGTCATAAATTCCCTTTTTCATCTCAGCGATAGTAGCATCAGCCACTTCGGCAGCTTTCATCTCTGGATAATCTGCTAAGTTTTCTGTTTCATAAGAGGGAATAATTATTCGATCCTCATTTTTGAATTGAGTATGTTGTTTTCCATTAAAGAAATAGGTTAAATGAATAGCTTTTTCACTTTCAACACATTTCAATACTCGCTTACCTTGTTTAGTAAGGAGTTCCGTTAATGTATTGCTAAGATTTGCTGTAGGTGGGAATGCAATATTTACAGGGAGATCAGGATGGTATTGGATCATTGTCGTAACACAGAGATTAAGAGGAACTATTGGAAAATGATTTAGTTGTTTGGATGTAAGGGCTTGAGTTAATTCAACCTCCCGTTCACCTCTAATATTAGCAAAAATTAAAGCATCATTAGGCATAAAACGCCCAATTGGGCTATTATCATTGTCAACAAGTACAAGTGGTTCTAAATCTTCATCACCCTCACCTCTCGTATAGGCTATGCGTATTGCTTCTGCAAGAGGTGTACTGTATTTTCTCTTTTTCATTATAAGTATCACATCTTTGTAATTACGATTAATTCAATGATTTTTTGGAATTTTTGAATATCACAGCGGTAATTTTAAGTAATTATTCTGCTTAAACTGTAAATAAAGACAAAATCTCAATATTATTTTAATTTGGTCTTAACGAAAATACCTAGGTGAATAAATATTGCTAAAAATTGGTGATATTGCTCCTAGCTTCAGAACAAAAACTGAGTCCAACACCACAATTAGTTCTGAAACTTTAAAAGGGCGGAAATACGTACTATACTTTTATCCCAGAGACAACACCCCTGGTTGTACCAAAGAGGCGTGTTCCATTCGGGATAGTTATCAAATATTTCAAAATAAAGGGATAAAAGTATTTGGGTCTTCAGGTGGTAGTGCTAAATCACATCAGAGATTTATAGATAAATATAATCTTCCATTTCCCCTCCTCATGGATGAAAACCTTGAATTAGCTAAAAAATTTGGTGCTTATAAACGTGGAAACCGTGTTTCTAGAATTACTTTTTTGATTGATGAAAATGGAAGAATAGAAGGTATATTTGGTGGAACGGGAGGTTTAGATAAAGTTAAAACTGTTGAACACGCACAACAGATCATTGATTTTTGGAGTTTAGTATGAAAAAAACCAAAAATCATCTTTTGAGCAATTCTTTCGAATTTAGCTAATTTCTAATTAACTAAGTTCTGGTTTAAAATAAAAGCTAGGATTTTAAAGAAATGATTCAAAAAACGAATAAAATTCAATTCTGAGAGGAGAATAAACCTTGATGGATAGAGGTATCTTATTTAGCGTTTTTGATAAACAAAAAGGCCTTTCTGTCCCAATATTTTTTTCAGGAGAAATCAATCAGGAAGAAGCTTCTCATGTTGCCCGTAGATCACAAATGACCTTAATAATGATGAGTACTAAAGATTTAGAATCTGCTGAGGCCATTCTTCCCTTTTCTAGATTAAACAAACTGGGTTTCATTCTTTTGTTCCAAATTCGACAGGCAAATGTTACAGAACCCACATGTATTGCTTCTCTATCTTATATTGTGCCTCTCGACCAACAAGTATTCCTCTACAACAAGGTTCCATTCCTAAAGTTTAAAGCTGAAGAGTTAGCAAACAAAATCAAACAGAACTATGTCTATACTGGAGCTTTGAAATTTCCCAAAGAATTAGGTAATGCCCTTACAGATTGGCGTGTAACAGAGAGAGAGGCTACTGCAGAAATACAAATCATTAATAAGAGAGTAATTTATTCCGAAAAGAAAGAAGGTGGGAGTATAGAGTTCTTTCTTTCTCAAGTACGGAAAAATGAAGATCGCGTTCTGGGAGCACTATTTAGAAGTAAGCCTGTCTTTGTCACTGGTGGATCTGATATCTTGATTGACTTAATGGTTCACAGTTTAGATATGCTCGTTCCACATATGAACTTGAGGAAAGTGAGCTTCATTAGAGAGATGATTGATCCCGCATATGCTGATATCATCGGTATAAGTAAAGATCTGGTCAAAAATTATCCCAATGAAGTTTTAATCAATATGGACAAAAAACAGATCAAAAATGGTGAACCTTGCGCGTATTCAAAGAAATTGATAAAAGAATTAAGAAAAAACCTAGATAATACAACTCCTATAGTAAAAGAATCGACTGAAAAACTCTTAAAGGTTGCTGGTATGTTGGTGGAGGCATTTTCATATTCAGAAACCGAAAAAGAAAGCAAAATAAATGAAATTCAAAAGGCATATGAATCATCGTTAGTTGAAGTAGCTGCAGAGATTGGAGCTCAACGGAATCCTTTGATACGTGAGTTACTTTTACAACGAGTATCTGCAAGATTTTTAGACTGGATGGAAGACCTCTGAGGATAAACTACCCCATCCAAACTTTGAATGAAAAGAGAGGATTAGGAAGTTACCCCTAACATACCTTTAGCCCAATCTGGTGTCAATACACCTATCCACATTAACACAGGGTAGATCATTAGGAAAAATCGTGAAACAGTTGCAATAATTCCTTCACTACCTATAAGAGCTGGAATTAGATATTCTGTGATCATTGAAGGATTAACAATCTCAATAGTGAATGCAATCGATAGGAGTGTTTGACTGATAAAGATCCAACACAATCGTCGCCAACTGGGAGAACCTCTACGGAATAAACTAATGGTTAGATATAGGAAGAGGAATGCAACACTCCAAAGAGGAATAAAGAAAAGAATCCAAAGGATAATGTTTATCGTGGGGTCGTGCTCAGGGCTCCAATCCGAACCAGAGAAATTCCAGTGAAAAGGCGAGACAAGAATCAGTGCTAAATAGACTAATATAAGAATGATAGGAGGAATCAAATATTTCCTACCCTTATCAGGAAAAAATGAGACCACAAAAAAAACTGCTGCGATGATTGCAATTCCAGAAGAAATCCAAGCTAGTGCTGCTCCAGCCCATCCTGCACTAAATACATCAATGCTTGAATACTGAAAAATACTCCTCATCGGAGGGATAGATGGATCAGTAATTATATCTGGAGTAGTTGCTATAACTTCAACAGACAACATTAGAATCACCTGCTCTATGAGCAAAAAGAACATTCCTAGTCCTCCGAAGATGAATTCTAAAGCAAGATATAGTGTTTGCTTTTTTTCTGTTCGTTGGTAAGATAATAATAATCGAAATCCAAAAGAAAGGAATAAGATAATACCTATTGCTACAAATACAATTCCTAGAAGTTCGATTGGGTCTCTATCTGCAAGTTGCATAATAGAAGTTTGCATATTAATCATCTCTTTTTCTGCCTTACTTTTATTTAGAGCTCAAAAATCTTTCTTAAAAACTTAAAACCTATAGCTAAGATTAATGAGTTTAGTTATATGTTCAGTTATTACTCTTGGGAGAAACTTATTGATTCCAGGTGAAAACATTGAGTACCCCTGTTCGTAGTATTGAGGATCTTGGAACTGAATTTGAGAAATATATCGTTCAGCTATTTGAACAACAGTATAATCAAACCGCAGGTCTACCGTATGATAAGAAACTTATGGAATCGGTCTCTGAAACATTAGTAGGGTTAAGCTCAGAGTTCCTTGACTCATATGAAGAACCAAGAGCGTTCTATCTAAATTCTATTTATACTATAGCCCAAGCTCGCAAATTACCTCTATCATTAGAGATTTACGATAAACGAATGGCATTAATTTCAACCAAAGACTTCCATCTTCATAAAAAACCAGTTAATTGGGGATCCTGGAGACAGTTCAATGCTCTTTCTTCCAATCCATCTGATCGTAAAAAATTATTTGATGAATTTATTAGCAAAATACCAGATCTTGTTCCCTCTATTATTAAACGTTTCAATATCTCCCGTCAAGTCTATTCTCTATATGGATCTTCACCTCTCGAGGCATATTTAGAAAGAGAGTTCCTCCCTTACGAAAAACTGAGTGACATTGTATTTACACTAGGAGACGGTGCGAGAAAACCATTTTTAGCAGCTGCAGACCATTACGCTCCTGAAATTCTCAATAAAGAAGCTTTTGAGTACAATGACGATTTCTATATTGCCAGAGCACGAATATACTCATCATTGAACAAATATTTCGAAAAGAAGAATCCTTTGAAGGTTGTGGGGAGTTTTCTTTCAAACTGGGGATTTGAAGATGATCTTGCTCAAATAAAGGTTGATAGTGAAGATCGGGAGAAAAAATCTCCATCTGCGTTCTGTTTTGAGGTAAGAATTCCTATCGATGTTAGAGTGGTTTATAAACATGTTTCTCCTTTCAGTGATTTTACCAGTATCTTCCATGAATTTGGACATGCTATTCACGGTACCTCGGGAAATCCTGATGATCCTTACTGGAAAAAGTACTTTATTCCAATGAGTGTTGCTGAAACATTTTCTATTTTCATGGAAATGTTATTACAATATCCCCTGTTCTTACAGCAGGAGCTTAGATTGTCAGAGGAAGTTACGCAAGAGGTTATTGATAGAAGACATTTTATAAACCTCTTTTTTCTGGTTTTTTACTCTGCAAACGCAGTTATGAAACTAGAATTCTGGAAACGGGAGTATACCTCCGAACAGGCTTCAAGTCGGTTTCAGGAATTAACAAAACGATTTTTCTGGGAAATTCCAGGAGACTATTGGCTCCTTCACCATATTATGCCTGATTATGATCTTTATACACCTTCATATTTACTCGGAAGTATTCGAGCAAAAGAATGGATCAATCAAATGATTGATGAATATGGTGAAGAATTCTGGAAAGAACCTCAAGCAGGAACGGTATTTCGAGATTTGGCAGCCACTCGGGGTGAGTTTGATTTATCCGTCTGGGATATGGATCCAAAACCATATCTTGAAGAACAATCTACGTTTTCTTTTCAGTAATATAGGTTATTCTGTAAAAATATCCCATCTATCATCTAATTGCTCCATTCTAGTAAGAATCTCTTGAAAATCATCTTGAGCTTCTTGTAAGGTAATTTGGCCATCTTCAATAGCTGAAATCAAATCCAAACAGCGTTGAGAGTTCATATAGATAGAATTTGTCCGATTGTCAGTGATATTTCCTTTAACTAGCTGTTGCCAGTTGTTGACTGCGCTTTCATTTAAAAGTTGCCCTGCTCTAACTGAATTTAAGTATTCATAAGTTTTATTTGCTTCTATTTGAGAGAAGGTGAAGTTTTCTATCGCATTTCCAGAGTCAATATCTTCTGGTTGCACTGCTTCACTTAAAGTTTGATTCAAGCTATAGGAACCCATGGAGAAGAATTTAACAGCCCGAAGAGTCCCATTCAAAGCTGATACATATTGATCAACGATATCGACTCGCTCGGAGGCAGATTGGGTAAATTCATTTAAAGTTTCAAGTAATTGGTTAAGTTCAGCTAACTCCTCAAACGTGAGGAGTTTCTGAGATTCAATAATTGCACTCATGTTGTTTAAGCTTATTTGTGTTGCACTTAAATAATCGGTTGTATCATTAAGTCCGTTGTCAATTTCAACCCAATGAGGATCATGAATATTTGCAGAATCTGAAAAATTTATTTCTTGAACTTGATGTAGTGTGTTGTTTAAAGCTTGAAACATAGATGAGGCGTTTTTGACTGAAAATAAGAAGTTTTTTGTTACTTGGTGCAAATTAAGAATAAAATTAGTAAGATCATGAAATGGGATAACCGCTCCTTCTGGTAAACTTTCAACATCAACAGTTCGCATACTCTTTGATTCATTGTAATCTTTTTCTGCATCTAAAAGAGTCTCTGAGGTAAAATCAAATTCATAAAGCTCATCAAGTGCTAGAGTGAGTTTATAAGTACTATTAATCCATGGTACGGCACCAGAAACAACAGTAATGATAATTGGTAATCCCACCTTTAATTCTGATAGAAAATTGAACATTTGAGCAAAAACAGAAAGGTCAAGTTTTTCTTGTACCTCACTGATCAAATTCAGTATGGGATCTTCGACATCAGTAAGATTCCCCACACCTTGTTGCATTAAATCAAGTGCTTCTCGCATGGCAACATCATATTCTTGAAAAATACCAGCCCCAAGACCTTCTTGAGGGGAATTCTCAATTGATTGTAGTAAAATGTCGAACGTCTGATTAAATCCAGTCTGTAAATTATAATATCCCCATAAAATATTAGAAAAGTAGGGTATAGTATCCGCTAGTACTGCTGTTAGTGTTAATATTTCTGGGAGATCTTCAAGAGGTATTCCAGCTACTTCAGGCATCAAATAAGGCAAAATATATGCTATTAGAGGATTCTCTCCGAATTGTATGAAGGAATTGCCTGCTTTCGTTAAATGCTCTTGTGCTGACGCAATTAATTCTTCTAATTGCTCATAAGTATTGTCAAGATTTTCTATAAATTCTGGAGAAAACATCTCTACAGTTTCTATCAGGCCAATACTTGCGTGAAGAGTACCCTCAGATCCTTTTCCAAGTGCATGATACCCCAAAGGAATAGTAATGATTGATATGAGAAATAATGCCGCAAAAAATAACCTAAATACTGTAGCACTTTTCCATTTGCGCTCAAATATCATAAAAAAACCAGAGAGTCCCACTCCTACGGTGAACGGTATTAATCCAATGATTATGACATCAATAAATGGAATAACCATCTGTAGTAATTCTATTCCCAAAAAAACCTGTGTACCAAGCTCTGTGATTAATTCTTGGCTTTGAAGCTTCCCTATCAAATTCTGTCGAGAAATGTTGTTGAAAATGCCCCAAGGGTTTATTCCACCAACTAGAAAGTGAATGTGGATGAATATTTCAATATTCAGGTAACTAATTATAATAGAAATCAAAGACAGCGGTGCATATTTTGTTGACCTTTTTGCAAGGGGATAAATACACCATAAGATCGCTAAAGTTGCTAATGTCATCACATAACCTATCATGCTATCTAGAACTTCCAAGGGTAAAACAATGATAATAACGGTTGGTAAAATAATACTTAAGCTGAACATTATTATTTGACCTTCCACACTATCAAGAAAAGAAACAAAAGCCTCCTTTCTTGTAAGTTCAGTAATATTAGAGGCATGATAGATTGTAGTAATTCTTCCAAGACCCTTAACTGTTGGAGAGTCTGGTTTTATAATTTGAATCAAGATATTGAGTAAAGCATCCCCTCCAATGTAGTCGTAATGTGAGTCAATCCCTTCAAGGACTAAGTACTCGAAATTTTGACGAAAAATTAATGAAATAGGCCCTATCTTCTCCATCACGAGCATTAAGACATGTATTTCCTGATTCTCGTGATATTCAGAGGTATGCTTGAATCTTAGATCTGAAATTAATCCAGAATGAAGGACATACCTATTTTCTTCGCTGTGAGTATTTAATGCTCGTAAAAATTTATCTTTAGGGAAACTAGGAAAATCCTTGGTCATTTCTTTAACAGGATTAACTAGGAACTGGAAATGTTCTGATCGGTCGCCAGCACGTAAGTCGAAACTAATTTCCCATTCATCCATTCTTATTCATCTATTCTTATTCCACATAAGATTATAGTGAAAATAATCCAAACTCGTGACAATTTTATTGTTAGGAACATTAAGTCTTAGGACTTCTTTTTAAAGATATCAGGATAGAAGTTTGGAAGAAAAGAAATCAATTATCAATATAAGGAATACTTATAAGATATTATTAACCATTTTCTCGAGTAAGTAAATCCACCATTGGAGCTGTTGAACTTTGTCTAAGAAAGCTAAAGGCGGCAAGTTTGCCTTCAAATTATTATTGGTCGGAGAACCGGAAGTAGGAAAAACTTCCTTAATCAAACGATATGTTGACGATTTCTTCAAAGAGGGGTATCAGATAACTCTTGGGGTTGATTTTCTTTCTAAAAAAGTGAACATAAAAGACCGAGAGCTTACTTTTCAGATTTGGGACGTTGCAGGCCAATCTGGATTTACTAATTTCCGCCATTTATATTTAAAAAAGGCACATGGAGTATTTTTAGTATTTGATTTAACGCGACCAGACCCCACATTTGAAAAATTAGATCGATGGCGAGCAGACATCAATGAACAAAGTCCAAATGCTAAAGTGATGGTTCTTGGTAATAAAGAAGATATTGCAGAAGGAAAATTACCTGCTAGCAAAGAAGAAATTCTCGATCGGTTTAATGCTCAAGAATTCTTTTCAACTTCAGCGAAAACAGGTGCTCGTGTTCAAGAAGCTTTCGTCCAGATGGGCCAGTTAATACTAGGAGAGTAGAAAATTGGTCTCGTTTGATGAGCTGGAGACATTTTTAGCATTCTTTGTATTTCATTCCTCTGGAAAGCCGCTTATCAGCAAAGATTTTCGTGGTTCTGCTAATGTAAAAGCTTTTTCTCCTAAAAAAGTTCAAGTACTTTTGAATTCAGCTTATGACATCTCACAAGGATTAGAAGACTCGATTGAGGACGGGCAACTATTTTACGTCGATTTTGCCTCAATGCGTATTGCAGGTATTAGTAGACCAGAGGGTGTGTTTTCTCTCATCACATCCTCTTCCGCTTCTTTACTTGATATTGAATTTAAATTGAGAACATTAATGACACTTTTTCTTGGTAATTTTGCCGATAAACTTGGTAAAAAAACGGTCCATATATCAAGTGTAGAAAAGGAGGAATTTAACGAAGCAATTCAAACTGTTATGGCTGGTGAAAGCCGTTATATGTCAGAATCCATGAAGCGGGAGGTTGAAGAACATCTCGAAGCTTGGGTCCTCAGTGAAGATGCAGTACAGGGTGCGTGTGTGTCTTCTTTCACTGGAGCCATCATTGTAAATCAAATGGATGCAGAAATACTACCCGCTGCTGTACGTGCTATTCGTGGGGCATTCGCAGCGCACCTTGAAAAACCAAGATTCTTTCTGGCTGTTTCTGGTGCCTCAAATATTTTTGTCTATATTCTAGGAGAAGGTTTATTATTGCTTGTTGATGCCAATCCAGAATGCTCTGCAGCTAATACAATTGTACTAGTAGAGGGAATGGTTGAACAATTACGTAATTTGATTTTATAACCCCCTAGAGGGTTATATCCCCCAGAAGGTTTGATTTTGTCTGTACGGAAAGACGGTACTGTTTTTTTCCCCATGATTTGGCATGCTCATCAGCCTGTAGGGAACTTCCCTTGGGTCATTGAAGAAGCATATCAAAAAGCTTACTTACCTCTAATTCAAACGATTAGCAAATATCCAACAATAAAATCAAGTTTTCATATCTCCGGCCCACTTCTTAATTGGATTCAGGAAACCCACCCAGAATATTTGGAGCAAATTGTTACTCTTTATAGTCGTAAACAAATCGAGATTATTGGTGGAGGATTTTATGAGCCAATTTTAGCTACAATCCCTGATAGAGATAAAGAACTCCAAATTCAATTAATGATTGATTGGTGGGGTGAGAATTACTCTATTAAACCAAAAGGTATATGGTTGGCAGAAAGAGTATGGATACCTAGTTTACCACCAATCCTGGTGAAGATGGGGATTGAATTCACATTCATTGATGATTATCTCTTCCGTATTATAGGATTTTCCGAAGAACAGACTTATTATGCGTATATGACTGAAGATCAAGGAAAAGCTATACCAATAATCCCTATTAATCAAAAAATTCGCTACTTAGTGCCTTGGAAAAAGCCTGAAAAAATAATTCAATATTTAATGAAAGGGTGTGACGAACACCATGAAAGTATTATAGTGATGATGTCTGATATGGAGAAAATGGGCCTTTGGTATGCTGGTGATCGTATAACTCATGATATTTGCTATATTGATGGTTATGATGGCACTCCTTGGATGAATGAGTTTTTCGAAGCGATATTGGTAAATTCATGGATAAAACCAATTCTAATAAGCGAATTTTTAAAAAAGCATCATCCAAAGGGCCTTCTTTATCTCCCAACAAGTAGTTATGATAAAATGGCAATTTGGTCATTACCTTCTCCTCTTAGGAAACGGTTAGAAGGCTTACATCAAAAAATTGATCGAAAGGAGATTGACCCTGGATTAGCAGAGGAAATTAAAACCTTTACTACTGGATCTATTTGGCAAAATTTCCTGATCAAATATTCTCAAGCAAATATCATGCATAAAAGAATGCTAATCTGTCGCAACAAAGTAGAAACAACAGAGAAAGCATTACCCAATTTATCATCAGATCATTTCCAGAAAATTTGGGAAAAAGTATTAACCTCCCAGTCAAATGATGCTTATTGGCATGGATTATTCGGAGGAGTGTATTATCGATTTCTTCGACATTCAATTCACAAGCATATAATCCAAGCTGAGTTTCTTTTAGATAAACTTCGTAATCGAGAAGGGCTTAAAGAATTTACAACAAACATCCAAGATGTTTTACTCGATGGACAACCAGATGGGATTTTGGAAAACAAACATGTTTCTTGTTATATCTCTTCTTTATTTGGTGGCTCCATCTTTTCCTTAAACTTGAAAGAACGGGGATATAATTTCCTCAATGTTCTCACTCGACAGAATGAACCCTACCATACTAATAAAGTGCAAAATGTACAAGATCGGTTCGAAAAGTGGTCATTTCAGGATCACTTTCTTTCTACTAGTGTTCCAGGGGATTTTTTACTAAAAGATATTTATCAGGATCTAGGAGACTTTGCTAACAATTTATATGAGATCACTCAAAACACTGATCAAAGTTTGACTCTTATGCGTAAGGGCAACATTATACTAAGAAAAAAGCCTGTCCGAACAGTAATTTCAAAAACTTATCGTTTACAATCTACCAAGATTCTTATTGAGTATGATATCACTTTCTCAGACGCTATTGAACCAAAAAGCCTTTTTTTCTCACCTGAAATTAACATAATTGGAGTTTCTTACCCCTATAAGACGACAGGTGTCCTAGATACTGAACCTTTTGATTTGGTTAAATTAATTAATCAGATTAAATGCCAAAGAATTGAAATTAAGGATCAAAATGAACACGAATGCGTTTCTATTAGAATTAATTTTTCTAAAACTATTGATTGTGTATTATTTCCATTATTTTCAATCCTAAGAAGTGAAATAGGATTTGAAGAAATATATCAGGGTACTTCTATTTTTCCCAAAATCGAAATTTTTGGGAAGAAATTTAAATTTGGGGTTGAAATAATATTGAAAACTATTAACTAAGGAATATTCTCCTTACAATGAATATTCTATTAAAAAAATTGTGGTTGTGAGGTAGTTACGATTGTTATGTTAATATTCTAAGAAAGAAATATGAGGAGAAAAATAATACCTAATACGAAAAGAAGACCAGATCCATAGGTAAAAGTGAAGTCTAGTATCGCTTTCAGTTTATTGATTGTGTTTTCCACTTTTTCTCCAAGTAGGTTATGAACTTTCTAATATAAAAACCCTTCCATCTTCGGCATATGATCAACGCTGTGGTATTATTGAAGATCTGATTATGTAAAGATGAGTATAACTTTTTTCATTAAATAATTAATTTTCTCTTAGCTGATTAAAAACTAAAACGTTCAATTCATTCAGATTCGTTTTTAACATAAATCTAATAATTTTCCACAGAACAAATAGAGGTATAATATCATGATAAAAATGAAACATCAAGCCCGTAAGGGAATCGATACTGGTGCCCGCTTGAAACAATACTTTTTACGAGGCCATAACTCTTGGTTTGCGCTAGTTTTTTCCCTGTTGAATTTTACTCTGATTTTTTATAACTTACTCTTTAAAAACCTCTTCTTTATCCCAGAGATTTTAAAATCATATTCAATTTTTTTTATGGTCTTTGGAAGTATCTATTTTCCATTGGCTGCTTTTCTTGGTTGGCTGGATTTCAAGAAGGGTACGTATAAAGCCGAACAATCATTAACTTTGGAAATCTCTCCAATATGGAAAGAGGTCTTTAAGAAACTTTCTAACTTGGAGGAAACAAATAAGGTTCTCCTGTCGGAACTTCAAAATATGCAACGGGAATAAATTACAGTTTTCATGAGATGTGAGTTGAATATCCAAGGAAAAATCATGATTCTTTGAGACAAAACTTAATTTAGTAATCTAGTCAGTGCGCGATCTCTGCTCTTTAATCCAATCTAACTTTTTTCTTCCTTTGAGTCTGATTCCCTTACTTCAGGAGGGAAATAAATCAATATTAGTAATAAGACAAGAATTCCTGGTATAAGAAGGATATATGGATATATAACAACATCTAGCAATAAATTCAACCATAATGGCGTCAATAACATTAATAAAAGACTGATGCTGAAAAGAAAATGGTTGAATAATTGCTTAATAGCGAATTTAGGTGACTCATTTAAAAATTCTTTTTTTACTTGGCTTGTAGTCAGCTGCAGGTTTGTCTCAAACGTAATTAAGGCCCCCCTTGGATATCCAGATAGAGGAACTCGTGCATTCTGGTATTGTCTATTTAACCTGATTAATTCCACCCCTATTACTATCCGAATTAAAATAATTACACCTAAAACTAGACTGAGTAAATCGGGAAGAAGGGGAATATTTGGTCGGTCAAAAAAACCTACTTGTTGAGATAAAAGACTATAAAAGTGGATATACACTGCTAAAATAAATACAACTCCTTGGCTGAGGGGAATTGTGATATGAGGAAATCTAGATGTATAAAATTCAAGACTGAGAATAATAGAACCAGAAATTAAGAATGCAGCGACAGGTACTAATCCTATTTGATTAATTGTCTCTATAAGAATTATTAGTAGAATAAAGCCAGTAGAAGCCCAAAGAATGCGTAATAAGGTTTTCATATAGTTTGAATGCCCTCTTGAAATCCAAATACCTGTTAATTCTGGACTTAAAGTAGAATTTATATCTGAATTCATTATAAATTCACCACCCATTGAGGAAAATAGATTTCTTCTTGACTAAACTCTTGTTTCAACATAATAAGCAGATTTTGATAAGGTGAATCAACTTTGAGATATGTCCCACCTAGTTGATCCAGTGTAGAATGAAGTTTCTTTTCACGTGTTGAATATTTTCTTGCAACCCTCTCTCGAGCAATGTTCATATATTTAAGTTTCTGTATGGTATTCAGATGTTTGATAGAGAGATCAGCATGAACAATTCCAAACTGATCTCCACGTAAATCTACAAAAATGATTCTATGACCGAATTTAGCCAACCTAGTGATGGCTTTAATCTTCTCATTTAAAATTCCTTCAGTATCACTTATTATGATTAATAATCCTCGAGTACCTTTCAAGGAGAAGATGAATGGAAGAATAGCTTCAAAACGAGTCCGATTGTTAGAAACTACCTGGTCAAATGTAAGTCTTGCCGTTTTTTCGTACAACCGTGGACTTTTAAGGGGCTTCAAGAACCTCCGTGGTTTTTCATCAAACAAGATAAATCCAAAAGCATCATGAGTAATTGCTGACATTTCTGCCAATTCAAGTAATGTGGTCAAAGCAAATTCAAGTTTTCTGGATCGCATAGTCCAACTAATGTCAATTGCAACTAATACTCTGAAAACTAGTTCATCGGTAAATTCTTTTGAAATTAATTTCCCTTGTCTAGCGCTGCCTTTCCAGTAGATCTTCCGAGGTTCATCACCACGGATGTATTCTCGTAAAGAAAAGAATTCATCACCTTGTCCTCGCCTTCGATAAGCATGGTGACCTGTGAGAATATCTCTAACTCTTCTTTTCTGTTGTTTGTCCAAACGAATATATGGACGAGCTGGAATGACGCGTATTTGGATAGTTTCTTCCACCTCATAAGAATCTCGATATAAACCCAGCGGATCCCCACGGAAAATAAGAAGAGGGAAAAATTCATGAAACCCTCGCTTTGAGAAGGTAAAGATAAATGAAAAGTTACGTATCTCACCAGAAGCTAAATTTACAGTTTGGTGGGTCCACCCCTTTACGAGAATAATTTCATTTGAATAGCGATTTTCAAATGATAGAATAAGAGGACTATCTTGGAGATTTTTTATCCGTAAACGACAGTGTAAAAATCCCCCTAAGGTGACAGTAGAAGATGAAAAAACTCGGAATGCGAAAAAATCACATGTTGAAAAATGATAACGAAGGAAAGGGAGAAAGTAGAGAATTAACGCAAACGAGGGTAACCATAGAAAAGTCAAACCTAAATTCATGCCAATAAGGCCACCAATAAAAGACAAAACAAGAAGAATTTGTCCTTGGGGTGTGATTTCTTTTTTATGTGAAAAATAGTCCAAATTGTAACCTCATTTGATCAAAGAATAACTTCAGTTGATTTTATAATATTGTCAACGATCTGAATAACTGGGACTTTGTCCATCTCCGTTTCAGGTGACAAAATCAAGCGATGATTTACAACTGGGAAGAATAATTGTTTGACGTCATCTGGTTCAACATAGTCACGGCCAGAAAGAGCAGCACGAGCTTGAGCTACAGTCATTAAGGATATTGAAGCTCGGGGAGATCCACCCAATGTTAATCCATAATGCTCTCTTGTCTTACGGATGAGATCAACGACATATTCCATAATTTTACCTGACACTAATACTTCTTGCCTCACAAACTGCTGGATTTTAAGAATCTCTTCTGAACTGGTAAGTGTTCTTACAGGAAGCATATCTTCTTTTTGTTTTAGTTGTAACATTTCTAATTCGGCAGCCTTATTCGGGTAAGCAATTATTTGGCGAATGAGGAACCGATCCAATTGTGCTTCAGGTAGTGGATACACACCAGCCTGTTCAATGGGATTTTGAGTCGCGATGACAAGAAAAGGTTCAGGTAGCTTGTAAGTGATCCCTTCATGACTAACTTGACGTTCTTGCATCGCCTCCAGCATAGCAGATTGAGTTTTTGGAGGTGCACGGCTAATTTCATCACACAATATTATGTTTGAAAACACAGGTCCCTTAATAAAAGAGAACTCTTGGGTTTTCATATTGAAAACAGATACTCCTGTAATATCCCCTGGCATGAGGTCAGGTGTAAATTGAATGCGTTTAAATTCTAGTCCCAAGATCTCAGCAAGCGAATATGCCATCATAGATTTGGCTATTCCCGGAACCCCCTCGATTAACACATGACCATTTGCAAAAAAACACGCTAAAATGTTTTTCGCTGCATAATCGAGACCAACTACCCTCTGATGCATTTCATTGATGATGTTTTCTACAATTTCTTTGATCTCATTTGGATCCAAAAACATTTTCTCCTTTTTTCTTCTTCTTTACTTTCGATATTTTTCTAATCTTTTAATCAACCTAGTGGACGTGTCCACATCAATATACCGTTGTCTCAAATAGTTCTCAAATTCAATCTTTGTTGAGGGAGACATATTAGAAGCAGTTTGCCGAATCTCATCAGCTAACAGGGCACGAGAAAGGTTTGATAACGTACTTCGTTTTGTTAAACGTGCTAATTCGTCTTCCTCCTCCGACTGCAAAAATGCGGCAATTGGCTTCGTGTCTTTCTGTGTTTGTAGAGATTTTAGAAATCTGGTACCCATTCTATTGATATGTTCGTTCTTTTTCATTCCAATAAGTGTTCCAAGTACAATCATTGTAATGATAGCAATAAAAGGCGAATGAAATGCTCCCATCAGTAGTACACCAACGGTTCCGATAACAGCTTTCCCTGTCGGAGGAATCCATAGTTTTCGACTTTCATCAAAGAGAACTTTTCTTTCCCCGTTAGCTAGTAAATACGAAATTAGGTCTGAAAGCCAAATGCCATTATCTTTTCGTTTTATCATATCATTTGTTGGAAATGCAGAGTCTCCAATAACGATAAAGTTCCCTCCATTTTTGTCAAAAGTTAGTATCCCTCCAAGATAACACGAATCGTTCACTGCCTCGCCCTTTCGATAGAATTTGCCATCATTATTCTTATCCTCCCACGTACTATTCCTTCCCGTGTTAAAGAGAGAGTAATATGTTGTTTCTTCTATGATTTGTATTTGTTGGACTCTAACAGCCTTGTTAAACACTATCCTGTGGAATGAAGAATCAGATTGAGGAATACCTATGCCAGATTGGTTGATCGTAGGTAAGAAGGGATTTAGATCGTGAGAATCTGGATTCTGGTCAATTACTGTTCCCCCTAATGAGATTCCAAACGCGGAAGTTAAAATCCGGGCATATCCATGGTCTTCAAAAAGGACTATATCTCCCCCATTCTCGACGAATTGCCGTAGAAAATTACTTTCTTCTGTAAAATAAGGCAAATTACCTCCAACGATGATAATCACATCCGCGTTAATATCTCCCAGAAGTCTAAGAGGAGTTGTCGTTTCACTCACAGTAACGCTCCTATTTTCCTTGATTAATGTCTTAAATTTAGAAAGACCGTCCCAATTAGGGTTTTCTATGGTAAATGCCGCAGGTTGAAGTGGAGGTATCACTAGTATAGCAAGAATAATGAATAAAATGCCAAATAAGTATTCAGATCGCATCTTTTTCATTTGTCGCTCTCCAGGGTGGGAGGTAAATCAGCTTTCCATTTGAGTACCGTTTTATCAACGATCATTTGTTTGAAGTAATCAATAAATTCTTCTAGTTCGCTTCGCTTTGCAATTTTTTCCCCATACGTAATACGATAGAACTGCTCAACAGCAGCTATCATTGCGTCATGATTAAAGTAAGGGATTTTTAGAAGAGTGAACTCTCTGGGTGTTAACCACCCTGGCCGTGATATCTTTGAATACTCTTTTAAGGCCGAATCAAGTCGTTCAAATCCTTCTGTGATTCCCTGACTAAAACGGTTGTCCAAACATGTTTCAAGGAAAATAATAATCTCTTCAATTCGTTTCCCAAGAGTTTGACGTCTAATTTCTAGTTCTTTATACTTTGATTCAATAAAATCCTTGTCTTTTTCTTTCTCCTCTCTTTTTGTTTTACGCAGATGAGAAACAATCAACGATGTAATAAGTAAAAGAATCATCAGTAAAAATACAAAGAATATAATCCATAAACCAGTATCTTCAAGTCCAAATACCCCACCAATGATTGGAATGTCAATCGAAGGAAACTGAAAATCAAAAGGGAAGAGAATTGGCTGGGTTGTGGGATCATCTGTTAAAGGGACATCATTATATTCCTTTTGTTTTTTATATGGAGTGTTATTACTCCCATAGCTAGTAATTAAGAAAATACTTCCAAGAAGGATAAATAAGAGTACCAAAAATCCTTTCTTATTGAATTTCATTGATATAATCCCCTTTTTGATATTTTTGTGTTTTTCTTTCAAATGATATTTGTCTTAAATAAAATGAACATGTGGCTTGATTCCACTTATTATCACAAATATTTGGGAAATACATATCCACTTTACCTGTTACATTGCAATAATTTTGGGGAGATAAAAAACGACAACGAGTATGATTAGGATCTTGACGATCGGGTTGAGCAAGGAAAATCCTGGGAGTACTCGCGAATAAAGTTTTCTTTTTACCAAGAGTATAGCCTATTATAGCTGGAATGACTATTGCCACCGAAAGTATGAGAATTACTTGGCCTAGCATCACAAATAGAAGTAATATAACGGTACTAAGAAATAAGATCCCAACAAAGGGAGTAAATTCTCCTAAACCTACAAGGGAAAAAAGAAGAATGAGGAATAACATGGCAATACTTCCCATGAAGATAGGTGGAGCGTATACAATCGCTCGGTCATGTTGTGGACCAAATAAAAGTCCAGTAAGAAACCCCGAAAATATCCAGGGAAGTTCGCTGACTAAAAATAAGAGAGGATTCGTAGATATTAGAAAAAAAGGAGAAAGCGAAATTATGATTAAAGGGGTTAATATATCTATTTCGGGCAGCCCTGTTACTCCAAAAAGCATAAGACTTAGCATATAGGTTGTATCCAATTGCAATAATAGAACAAGAACCTCAAAGAAGAGAATATGACTACAAAATCCTGTGAACAATAAGAAGATTCCTGCTTTCATGTTTCCTGCAGGATCTACTGATCTAGGTTTAGTTAATCGTCTGAATGGAAGCAAAGTACTAGCTCGCGTTATTACTAACCTCCATTGATGATTTACGTGGTCTTGTGATAAGATTTATTCCATATTCTGGAAACACTGGTGAGTAATTAAATACAAAAACGTACATAAAACGATACACGATGAATAATAAGAAGGCTCCTCCTATGCATATAAAACCCAATCCTAGAATATCTTGAGTAAGGAGACCTTTAATGAAACCTATTATCACAAACCCACTTATGATTATGAATATTAATAATGCCAAAGAAAGGAAATAACAGAATAATACCAACATTCCAGCAGTTCTATTAAAGAATATCGCGATAATAACATTTATCAGGGTAGTAAGGCTCATTAGGAAGTAAAATAGCAGAATTGGATTGACTATTGACCCTACGCCTAATTGGCCAAAGAGAAGAATACTAATAGGCGCAAGGAGAAAGCCTAGGCTTGCTAATGAAGTAACTCCCAAGATTAAAGTTTCCGGCCACGAAATAGCCTTAGTTTGCATTTCTATTACTGGTTTTATTTTCTTATTGCAATGTGGACACAATGAGGTAGTTTCTGAAATAAATCCGTTACAATGAGGACATGTGACAAAAGTACTGGCTCCGCAGGTTGAACATGTACCCAATATGAGTGGGTTAAAGCAAAATGGGCAAGAAATGCGTTTTTTCAATCTATTTACACTTATATGTGTAATCATACTAAACGGGAAGACAATTTTTTGTGGTTTAATGGTTTTTTTTATTGAATCATTTTCATGTGGCAAGTGGAATCCTTGTTCCTCCAGACCACAGATGACACAGATTTCTGGTTGTTTTCTAGAAACATTGAGTACTCCAAAAAACATTAAGAGAACAGAGAACAATCCAAACATTGCTAACACGAGATAAAGTTCAAGAACTGCGTCGGGACGGTAAACCTCGTAAAATACATTAATAGTGTTCCAAAAGGAGTGAAAGCCCCATCCCAAAATGAAATAGCCACTACTTGCGAGAATAGCAGTTCTAGCACTTTGTTGTTCTGCTAACCGTATTTTTAAGATACCTACTCCAAGAGCTATTAGAAATGTTGTTAAAACGTGGAGAGGGGTGAGGGTACGAAGTAATATCTGGATAAAAATCTCTTCTGTTGCTTCAGGAATGCCAGCTAATTGCCATTGATACAGAAACAGTTCTAAGAATGTGAAAACAGTTCCACTTACCATTCCATAAAAACCAAACTGTCTCAGGGTTACAATAGAACAGCGTGTTTGGAATTCTGAACTGGGATCACTTTTCTCAGGATTAAAAAATACAACAGGAGAATGAGCTACAACTATAATAGGGATAATTTTCATTATTTCTTCATTTCCTGGTAGAATTATTCCAACAATAAGCTCATACATGACAAATTGACTTGTAGTAGTTGTTTCTAAAACGAAAAGGCCAGAAATGGCATCGAGAATCACAAAAAGTAATCGTTGATTCAGTAATAATGCTCCTAAAACTACCAATACACTTCCGAAAAGAATAGGGGGAAATGTCCTCTTAAGTGATAGGAGTTCCGAATTCAGAGTGATAAATGATCCAGCAAAAGGGATCCAAATACCTAAGAATAGTAAAGGACCTAAGTATTGAGTAAATGTCCAAACAAAAGGATTCCACTGAGAGACCCACGAAAGAATCAGAAGAGATATTAGGCTTGAAAAAGCCGTTAGGCTGATGATTCGAAGGAGGAGGGAATATCGATTTGAATTATGAATTGTTTGATCGTGTGTTGTTGAGTTGTCAGGAAAAATGATCATCTCTCCAATTGAATCATATTAGTCGATAGTGTGTTTGAATGCATCATAAGCTTCCCCTAAGCTTACGGATCTATAAGCTTCTATTAAACGAGTAGAAATGGTGGAAACCAAAGAAATAATAAGAGTAGAACTGAAGAGAAAATAGATGGGAAAAGAAATAATCGTTTGCAAGTATCCTAAAGCAATTGAACCTATACTGAGAATAAAAATAACTCCCACTGTGGTCCAAAAGTATCTTCGACCAAATTTCCATGAACGTATAAGGCTAAGAATAACTCCACTTTCATCATCAAAAACAATTGACATGTTAACATAGCTAAAGAGAATAGTAATGAGTGCGATGAGAGCAAATACAACAATTATGAGGAAGAGTAACATTAGTAGAATTGTGAAGTATATTTCATAGTTACCAGAATCTGAAAAAATTACTCCAGAAAATATAATTATAGCAAAAATGACTCCGATAACTATAGCAACTAAGAGTCCTAAAATAATGAATTGAGCTGCCACTGCTCGGGGGAGAAATCTGAAACTACTCTGAAAACTTTTACTTATAGCAAAATGATTTCTTTTACTATGCTTGATCTCTTTAAGACTGGTATAATACCAACACTGGAAGAAAGTATTAGTAATAAAAGAGATTAATAAGACCACAACTAGAGTGACGAGAGGAGGAAGAGTCCCAACAACAGGCGTTGCTGTAATAGGTAAGATCAAATTCATAAATAAAGAGCTCATATCAAAAGTAGAACTGCTACCTAGTCCTATGAGAATCAATACTCCATCCGTTATAATTGCACATAAAATAATTAACAAGAGTTGTGGGTAAGTTCGGAAGTAGAATAGTCCATTTTGTAATATGGTGCTCACATTTAAAGTGATCTCTCGGGGGTAGCTAATACCTGCGTGACGGGGACGTTGTGTGGTCGGTGCTAGTGATTGTTGGCCACAAACAGGACAACGAACTTGAGATAACACTTCAAATTTAGTTGTCACACCACTTTCAAATAACTGCAGGGCTATCACACGGGCTTTTTCACGGTCTTGGTGCTGAAGAATATTTTTACCCACTGCTTGCGCTAGAGAGGCATCAAGAGAAGTACGAGACACAAGTATTTGTAAATTTGGGTCAATTTCCGTCATTATTGCTGAATCACGATCACAGTACCACCAATCAATGGGTCTTTTTCGCAGTTGAATTGTTAAGTTATATCCGCAATTTCTGCAATAATCTCCTGTTGTGAGTTGTCCACAAGCAGGACATTCAGTACGGGTTTCTATAGATGGAACTTGTTCTTGTTCCATCTTTGTCTCTAGAGGTTTTACGATCAAAGACTGACTACAATTAGGGCAAAACAATCGATAGGGATCTATTGTTATTCCACAGGTTGGACATTGACTAGGTTGAGGTTGACCTTTTTTCTCTAGAGGAGCTCCACATTCAAAACAAAATTTCCCCTCTATCGGATTTGATACCTTGCATTTTGGGCAATACTTAGAATTACTAGGTTGGAAAAAGTCCATCTTTGTGGGTTTAGGAAATGCTGTTCCACATTCCAAACAAAACTGGGCATCTTCAGGATTTATAGTCCCACATTTTGGACAATACATATCTTCTCTTCCAAAAGCAAAATCATATTACAACTATACTTTTAGATCTTCCCTAGTTTTTAATGTAAAATACTTTCATTATTTAAACTCTTACAATGAGTGAAATCATTGAAGGAGGTTATTAGTTTTTTTGGAAAATCTTTTTAGATCTTTTTAGAATTTAAGGATCTAGAGAGTCTCAAGATTTTTAACATCTTTATTAGAAAGAGAGATAGGAATAGCTATGCGAACTTCTAAACAAGAAGACATCTCCAAGGTCATAGAATTAATGACTATCTGCTTTAAAGATGAAATAGAATCTGGAATGCAATTACCTACCCCTTCACTGCTAACTTCAAGGATTGAAAAAGAAGAAGTCATACTTCTTGTAGAAGAGGAAGATAACAAGCTCATTGCTTTTGCATTGATTCAAGCAGAAACAAAAGAACACCCATCACAGATTCATATGTTAGCTGTGGATCCTAGTTACCGAGGAAATGGCATAGGTACAAGATTAATTGAAGCTTGTCTGGATTTGTCACGAAAAAATGACTGGTCAAAGGTGAAAATATATACGCGACCTTGGAATGTACCTATGCGTAAAATCATTGCTCATTTTGAATTTCTTCCTGAAGGCTACTTGCGAAAGGAATTTTTGAATAAAGATCTGATTCTCTATTCTTTCTTTCGCTGATGAGTTCTAAGCTAATGCATTCCTCAATAAAGAAATTTGACTTAGATTTCTTCTTAAAAGCATTTATTATTGTAATACTATGGGCCACTCCTCCATTAGTCTCAAAAATGTGGGTTGGTACTAAAGGTGTTTTTCCAGGACTGTATTTTGGGTTTCTCCGTTATATTTTCGGATTTTTCTCTTTATTTATCATTATAGGACTTCGAAAAAAACTTGTAAACTTGAAACAGCTCTTAAAAGAGAATTTTAAGCCAATCTTATTCTGCTCTGCCTGGCTGGTTCTAATGATCATTGGCCAAAACTTTTCTATTTTATATATCCTTGGAGCTAGCTCTTCAGTTCTTCTTAATTTCAATCCTGTTTTGATTTATCTATGTGCTCCATTATTATTCACGGATGAGAAATATACCATCAAGAAGACCTTAGGATTTGTTCTCTCTACTTTTGGTATTATAATAGTCTTTTTGGCCTCACTTGAAACAAGTACGGTCATAACTATAGATTTTACTATTGGATATGTTTTAGGATTTCTTTCTGGAGTGGCTTGGGCAGGGTACTCTCTATCGTTAAAACAACATTTTCAAGAAAGTCAATCACAAGAAGTGACTGCTCTTAATCTTCTTATAGCTGCAATTGTTCTCCTTGTATTTTCCATGATAACCGAATCACCTCCAACAATAGAAAATTATAACCTAGAAAGTATCTGGGGGATAGTGTTGATTGGTGTTGGGGCTGCAGCGGTTGCATTTACGCTTTATTTGCAATTAGTCCAAAAATACGGAGCAACACGAGCAGGGAACATCCAATTTCTTATCCCTCTAGTCTCTCTATTCTTTGCATTGATTTTCTTAGCTGAATTCTCTATCTTTACACTCGTTGGAGGAATTTTTTGTGCAATAGGAGTAGCAATGGTCAATTATGAGAAAAGTGAACGGGGTTTGGAAGTAGCAACCAGAACTTTGTTAAGAGTTGAAAGTTAATAAAAGGCATTTATTCTTGCATCTTCCAGTCTTCTTTTCCAATTAATTTAAGGGACGTCACATGATTTGCTGACAAAGACAATTGCACCAAAGACCAGCCTCATATCCGCTTTTCTTATACATTGTTTTGTTGAGATTCCATTCTTTATCTTCCCAGTCATTCTTCTTCTTGTTGGAAAAGACATCTTCCCTAATCTAGGCATATTAAGCTGGATTGGGCTTGGGGCTTTAGGAACTGTAGGAACATTGGCTGCTGGACTTCCATCTCCAATTTTTGGCCGATTGGCTGATAAATATCGTCGTGGAACGATGATGGTCATTAGTTTAATCCTTGGTGCTGTGGGTTCACTATCAATTGGATTATTCGGTGATTCTTTCATTGTTATTCTTTTTGGTGTAATTTTGATGGGTTTGGGGCTTGCTTTGTATCATCCTCCAGGTTTGTCTTGGGTTTCCACAGCTTTTGAAAATCTAAATTCTCGAACTTATTCATCGAAATACGTGCGAATTCTTGCCTTACATGGGATTGGAGGCAGTTTGGGTTCGTCAATAGGACCATTATCAGTATATTTATTTATTAATGTAATCAGTTGGCGTCAAATCTACTTATTTTGGTCATTTCCTTTGATTTTCTTAGCAATAGGATTTTGGTTTCTCGTTGGAAGACATGAATCCTATCATGAATCAAATTTTCCGTCAGCGTTTGAAAAAAAGGATTTTATAAATGAAAAATTACTCAAAAATAATTTCACTCTAGTTCTTCTTTTGACATTCGGTTTTATAATTGCAATGTCTTTAACAAGAGGAATGATTAATTTTATTCTTTCACCATTTCTCTCTGAAGTCAAAGGTATTGAGATTGCGACAGCAGCGTTATTTATTGGTCTTTCAACATTAATTGGATCTACTGGACAGTTCTTAGGTGGATTTTTTGCGGATAAGTATGGTGAAAAAGTAGTTCTTCAATTCAGCGCGCTACTTCAAGTTTTTACTTTGATAGGAATATTCATAATTAACGTAGTTGAGATAATTTTCATACTTTACATCTCTATGGGTGTGATAAATGCATTATTTTGGCCCTCAACAAATAGCCTTGTAGCTAAAAATTCAGTAGAGCGAGGGAAAGCATTTGGTTGGGTAATGTTGTCTGCGAATCTTATCGGAGCTTTTGGTCCTTCTATCGATGGTTTGTTACGAGGAGTTGATCCGAATAAATATTTATTGATCTTTTGTATCTCGTGTCTCTTTTCATTATGTGGATTTTTCATCCTTCTTTTTATGAAGAATCAGAAAGATTAAAATAAGTTACACTACTTCTTACTATTAGATAGAAAGTAAATGAAGAATCCACCTTCCCATGTGCTTAATATGATGGATTAAGTCATGGGGCAACGATTATAGATAATCTTCTAAAGATTTAAAAATATTAGATACTTTATTATTGACAAAAACTTGATTTAATAACGAATTTTTTCATTCTCTGACCAATATAATGGCAACAATTTTGATGACATTAGCTGAAAAGAAGGCACCAAGTAAATATGAGTGGTTAATCAACTTTCTAACTTTAGGTCGTCTTGGTAGGATCTACACATATATTAAAAAGAAATACTTGCATGAGAATCAGTTTCTTCTTGACGCAGGTTGTGGAACCGGTCGTTTTGTAGAAATAGTAGATGCTTCTTGGGTAAAACCTATTGGTATTGATATATCTGAAAGTATGCTTCAACAAGCACGAAAAAGATTTTTCGGAAGAAGATCTCGCCCCCCTCTGATTAGATCTTCAATTACTGCTTTACCACTAAAACTCGAATTATTCGATGTTATTGTCTGTTCTCTGGTTTTTTCGGAATTAAGCTATCAGGAGGTTAAAAGAGCCCTTGATGAATTTCATTTTTGCTTAAAAACAAATGGTGTTCTTATACTTATAACAGAATCATTACCTGCAAGCAAAATCAAACATCTAGTTATTAATTTACTGAGATTCCCCGCTTACATAATAGCTGCAATAATCGCTAAAACTCCAAAACATCCTACTCATGATATAGCAACTCTTCTGTCAACTTATGGTTCAATCCTCGATCAAAAGCCTTACCTAAGTGGACATCTTACTTTATTTGTTATCAAAAAGAAGGTTAAGTGAGAGTAAACTAAAAATAGAACAACATCAAACCTAGATGTGTGATTGCAATGACTATGCTGGATATATTCAAAGAAGTATTTTCAATCGCTATTGCAGGACTCGCCTTTCCAGGTTTCAATTTGAACGTTAAACCCGGACTTTATCCCATTGGTAATCCCAGGCCTTCTGAAGAATCTTCCGTTTTGGTAACTTCAAATTATTTCGTTACATATAAAAGGATCGTGTCTTCTTTAGAGAAACAGAGCATTAGCGCTTGGTTGTTGGTAGTTGATACCGAGGGTGTGAATGTTTGGTGTTCCGCTGCTGGAGGTAATTTTACTGCAGAGAAGATTCTTGCTCAAATAGCAGATACTGATCTAACAGAAGCGATAAATCATCGTCAGTTGATACTTCCGCAACTTTCTGCTGTTGGAGTGGATCATATCGTTTTAAAAAAGGCTGAATGGGAAGCGAAATTCGGTCCAGTGTATATTGAAGATTTAAGCGAGTACTTGCAGAATAATCAATCAAAATCAACAAAGATGTCCCAGGTGGAATTTAATCTTAAAAAACGTTTAGAGAATAGTATCTCGCATAACGTCTTCATTTCCTTAATCTTACTACCTCTAGTATTAGGAATTTCAATTTTAGCTCAACCCCTTGGTTTTGTACTACAACCATGGGCTAAGTGGCTTCAAGCAAATGTACTATTCCTTTTATTCTATATATGGTTTTTTGGTTGTCTAATAGGTATTCTTTATCCAGTGGTTCCCTTCAATTCGGGATTATTCAAAGGTTTGATCCTTTCTATCCTTCTGGTTCCATTATGTACAATGTTATTCTTTACAAGTTCGACTTTGGATTTTATCATAGGGTTTGGCACCCTATTACTATATGGTTCAATTATCGGGACAGATTTTGATGGCTTTACACCGCTTTGGGGAACTGATTTTATCATAAAGGATTATATACTCCTTGCTGGAGCAGCTGTGGTAATTATTTTTGGATTGATTATCGCACCATTCATTATTGGAGGATAACAGATTTGGTGATACATTTTAATGCAAAACGTTGTATTGGTTGTCAGTTCTGTGTACAAGTGTGTCCAAGGGGGTGTTTTGTATTTGATACTGATAATAACAAGGCGGAACTAGCAGAACCCATTCTTTGTCTGAAATGTAGAGCATGTGAATTAAATTGCGAAGGAAATGCACTTAGGATTGATAAACCTATTTTTCAAGATTTTTTTGCTCAATTAATATGATTTTGTGTACATGTTTTTCTAAAAATATTAGGATAAAAAGTTGGTTTTTGTCGGATTTATTTTTCATCCAATAATTTCTCCGTCTCCGACTTTTTTTGGTGAATAGAATCTCTAGATAGACTTTTAAAATCATTCATCGTTTTTTTAGGTGTAAATAAATCCATTTTTTATAAAATTTTGAAATCCTTACCTAATAAAGACTATGCATGTGTAGAAGAGTAAAATATATGAGGATTTTCAAAAAAATCATCAAAAGGGTTAAATCTACGAGAGTATTACAACGATTTCTCTCGGAAATAAATTCTCTGCGGACCTTTACAAGGATTACATAAGAAAAAGGGACAGGGAGAAAGCATTTCCCTTCTTTTACCAGGATACAATTTCTATGATGAAATAATACCTTCCCGTTCTAGAATTTCTTTGGTTAAATAGAAAAATGTTTCCCGTATATTTTCATCATGATAGGCTGAAGTTTCAAGATATTTGATGGGTGTAAAATCTGGAATAACTTGGTCTTCGAGATAACCATAATCAATTCGTACTATGTCCTCAAGGTCAGATTTGTTACCAACCAAAATTATAGGGATACGATCTTTCCCAAGCCGATCATCAATTTGCTCTTTCCATTCGTACAACTCATCAAGAGTTTCTGATCGTGTGAGATCGAATACTAAAAGAGCACCATTGGCTTTCCTGAAAAAGATATCTCGAAGTGTCTGGAAACGTTTTTGGCCTGCTACATCAAAGATTACTAGATTAACAAGGGTTCCATCCACCTCAATTCGACGATTCGTAGGATCCAAACCCACTGTAAGTAAGTAGTTGAATTCAAATTTATCTTCCACGTAACGTCGTACTATTGAAGTTTTTCCTACAGCTCCAGCCCCACAAACAATGATTTTAAGGTGATACTTTGCCTTATCATCGGCGTAATTCATTAGTTTTCACTTATCAAAATTTACTGAGAAGTAAATGAAGTTATAATTTTAAAATCTACTCATTTACTTTATGCAAAGAGTCTTTAGTATATAACTATAATGTTTTGATTTCCTGCAAACTGTTTTAGGAAGTTAAGCTTTATAACAATAGGCATTTAACCAATGTAAAAGACTATTGATTAATTTTATTGGTGATTTATACTTCCTTCCCAGCTACAAGAACGTAAAACATTTTGTTAAAGGAGTTAAGCTTGATGTCTTCTTTTATAACTGAATTGACTCGTATTCCATGGAAAGAATACCTTAAAAGCCAGATTTATAAAATTATAGGTTTGCTTATTATAGCACTATTAATTATTGGTGTGATGTTTGTTTCTCAAGAAATTGATCTATCAACTGCAACAATTGAAGATCCAGCATACGTAATTGCAATCTTACTTTCAAGTATCTGTTTTATTTTTGTTCTTATCGGTTTTTCCAAGATAGTTTTATTCGATATGGCGTCAGAATTTGGTTTACGTGACGAAGAAACAAATCAAATGGTATATAATACCCGTTTCTTCCTTTTTGCGGCATTGGCGCTATCATTTTGTTCTGCTATCTATCTACTCCTAGATGTGTTCCTGTATCAAGAAAATCCTACCTTGAACATAAAACCAACTTATCTTGAACTTCTTCCTGTTCTTGTTATGGAATGGGTACTTGTTTCTTTTAGAGTAGAGATTCCTGATCTAACTGAGAAAATAGGAACGGGGAAGGAATTTTATCAGACTGCCCGAAATATCTATTTTGATTTTTTCTTCATAATCATAATTGCATTCTCTGTGTTGATTTTTCTATCCATTTTAACAACTCTTGCTAGAAATAGGGTAGCTTCGCGCTTTAAAAAAGAGGAGAAAGTAGATGAAGAAGAGGAAAATAAGCGGCTATACAAAATATTAGCATGGCTTGGGATACCAATATTCGGATTATTCCTTTCCGATCTGTTGACTACTCCCATTGCGCCTATTATTGGAATTATTCTCATTGGACTGCTTATATGGTGGATTTATCAAATAGCCAAATTTATTTTCCTAATTTTGTGGAAAGGACTTAAAATAACTGCATTTATAACAAGTGTAAACTTCCTACTGATTATCCCCTTAATAGGCATTTTATATTTACTTCCAGTTGTAGCATGGTTAATTTGGGATATCTTCTTCGAGGGAAAGACCGATTTGTGGGCTGTATTCATGACCCGTGCACTTGATGTCATAAATATAATTCAACTCGATTTTGTTTTCATTACTCTTATCGCTACTGTGATTGTTGGGTTTGCAGAGGGATTTGCAATTGTTGCTATATTCACAGCGGTTTTTAAAGGAGTAGAAGTAGCCCGAAGTGGACGGATTATCACTCGTTCCCCTCCTAAGGTTGCTGTGATTATGAAATATCTGATTATGTTTTCAGCGTGGCTGGGATTATTTTGGAACAGTTTACGTGGTATTTTACAAATGTTAGAGCTAGATATTGAGATTCCTTCAATAATTTATCTGATCTATGATGAGTTATTACTCCCATTGTCAGAATGGTTCCAGGTCATATGGCCCACTTTTAGGTACATTCCATTTCTTCTCTTACCTCTCTATTTTATTATAGCTGCCGCTTTCAAATTCCTTTCTATTACTATTGTGACCCCACGAGTAAAAGAACGTCTTTCTGTCTTTTTCCTTCTCATATCGACAGCTTTTGTATTGATAATAACAAATATTCTTGGTGATATCTATGAATTACATGAAGCAACCCCAGAAATATACGCGGATGCCCCTCTTTTAAGCCAAGGCTTCGTTGAAATTCTTTTTCGTGCTGTAATGTATTTTGAATATGTTGAATCAGTTGCGTTCTACGCTGGATTTATATTCGGACTTGGTTGGGTGATCCGAAAGATTTTCATTTCACGAAGGCCCGCTGTAGTCACGTTTCAGCCCAAAGAAAGAACTCCAGAATCGATTGATTTGTCTTTGGCTCAATATGATAAAAGTCCCGATGAGAAAAAAGAACAGACAGATTCTAATGAGTTTGATCCTCCGAATAATCTAAATCTATAGTTAATAACAATAATTTTCTTCAGGTAGTATAGTTATGCAGCTTCTAATTGGAATAACCGGTCACATGGGAAGTGGAAAATCTACCGCAGCAACACACATTATTAATAAATATAAATTTATCCGTATGCGACTTTCTGGTAAGATGAGAGAAATTGCACAGGAGTTAGAATTAGAAATTACCAGAGATTTACTCCAAGGAATAGGGAGATTTTTTCGTGAATTTGATGATGATGTCTGGATAAAATACTTAGCTAAAAAGATTCAAGAATCCTCTGATTCAATAGTAGTCGATGATATACGAAGGAGGAATGAAGTGGACTATCTTAAATCACTCGGATTCAAATTTATTAGAATTGAAACATCTTCTGAAACACGTAAAAAGAGACTTGAAATCCGCATGAGTGAAAAGATCTCTGATCAAGATTGGAAAAGATGGTCTGATCATCTAACCGAAATTCAAATCTCTCAACTTCCCGTAAATTATATTGTCAAGAACAATGGAACATTGAAAGAACTTACAGACCAGATTGATGTTTTAGTATCTGAGCTTGAGTCTTAAGAATAAAGAATATTCGAAATTTTTCAGAAAAAGAAGAGTCATAACTAATCATTTGGAGATTTTATTAACTATCTTCATATTCCTTCAATAGATCTAAGGAACCCTTCATTTTCTTTACAATTTTTTCCTTCTTTCGTGTTTTCAATGCCCCTTTTAACTCATCAACACTGAATTGCTGGCTTGTAGCCTCATCCTCCCTTAGTGGACTATCATCCACTCCCGCAAGTAATGTTGCTTGACCACCAGGTGGAATGCCTGTGGGAGATTTGGCCTTCATTTGACGTAAGTAAACTTGAAAAGAATCAATAAAGTTTCTACCTAGTTTGAGGAGTAAATTATCAATTGAACCAGGATTATTAGTACCATATTCTATTCCGCGCTGGATTTCCGCAACTTGCTTATTGATTTCTACAGGATTAGTCTGATGTACACGATTTGCTATCAAATCAAGCAGCTTTTTCATTTCTTGACAGAACCAAGCCGTATAGTCACTACTCATAAGAATTAACCTTCAAAATATCTAATTGAACTTTACATTTGCTATTTTTTATTAGTTGCTATTTTTTTTCTTGACCTCGTCTAATAATTTCATTTCAATACAAGCTCATTATCAAGAATAGTCTTTGGATCTATTAACCTCATCTTAAGAATCTACTGATTCAAGAATTTATCACGGATTATTTGATGTTTAGCTGCTAGAAGATCCATCAATTCATCATTTTTCTTTTTTGCTAATTTTACTTGATATTCATCTAGTAATTTAGAAAATTTCTTTGTTATCGCAATTGGAGCTTGTTCTATCTTTTCTATAACCTCATCTAGTCTTCTGAATGCATTTAAGTAATTTTCTGTTCTCAAGTCTTCTTCAATCATCACATAGATTAGATCTAATGTAAGAGGAATATTTCCGATTAATTTTGACTGTTCAAGAGCTGATTGAACAGCATGATCAAAAAGCTCCTTTTGTGATTTATGCTTCATACCAATCATGTAAAAAACGCGTGAAACACTCTCTCTATTCTGATCATCGATATTTTGGGCTAAATCATTTAGAAATTCAAATCCTTCCATAATAGTGTGCGGAGTTAAATCATGGTATTCCAATATTGAGCTTATTTCATTTATTATCTTCATTTTATTAGTAGAATTAGTCATTTGTAAGTTGGCAATATTGTTTTTCAAAGTAGTAAAAAGCATTTGATAATCTTTATGTTTGGTCATTTCTTGACTAAAGTGAATCATAAAGTGGCCTAGAACTTGTTCTGCTTCTGCTACCTCGGTCAAAGCGCTGAAAAAAAGGGCAATTTGCTCTTGAAATAGTTCTTTTTGCTTTTTATATTCTATTATCAACATTATATAGGAATCAATGGATTCATAGAGGATCTTCAGAGCTGTTTCTGTTGGTTCCATCGTCAGGAGGATATTGATGAAAATTTTAAGGAGGTCTTTTGCTTTTAATGGGGATGCTGTGATAAATCTAGGCATTAGATCTTTTAGAAGAGCTACTGTTTCTTTAAACTTCGATTCTTCGATTCCAATAGTTGCCATATCAAGAACTTGAGAAAGGGCGCCATCGAGATTACCACGTCCAATTAAAGCATCAATTTTCCTCCTCTCTACCTCTAAAATTTTTTCTGTGAGGTTTAATTGTTTATAGATTCGTTCTTGAAATTCTAGAAAGTTTTTTGCTTCATCATACTTCTTTTGTTCAAAAAGAGCGGTAACAAACTCTTCTGATACTTGCAGGACTGGTTGAATTGATTGGGCTAATTTTTCATCATAAGTCATCGCCAGAGGCGCCCACGCTCGTTCTAAATAGATCATTGTGTAAGGTAAATTATTGACACTCCATAATTTCCGAGCTTCAGCAAGAGCAATAGATGAGGATTCCTGAAACATTTCCAAATCAGTATAGATAGATAGTGCACGATCTACAAGGATAAAATAAACATCATAGTCTTTTTCTGTAAATCTATCTTTTGCTACTGTTAAGCATGTATCTGCAATTGATAGAGAATTTGTGGAAGTAGAACCTTCTGCTTTTGCTAGAGTTTCCATTCCTTTGTTAATTTTCCCTGCTTTTAAAAGAGCAGATCCATAATGTTGATAATACTGTAAAATATCCTCGGATGATTGTGTTTGTGATATTAACTTTTTTACTTCTTCAAACTGATCAGAAGCCTTAGCTTCATCTATTGGAATAAGCTGAATGGCACGACTCATTATTAACTCTGCTGCTTCTTTAATCTGGTTCAGTTCTATGAGATTCCTAATTAAAAAATTCAGAAATCGATCTGCAGTTGCTTGATCAGCAAGATCTTGGTAAAAATTCTTTTTCTCGAAAGCGAGGTCAAATAATAGACCCTGTTTTTCAATAGCATTTTCTATCTTAAATTGCTCATAGGCCTTATTGAGATATTCAAATCCAGCGTCAACATATTCCAATTCAAATAAACGACTTGCCATCTCAAATAATGCATCCCCTTGAGCTTCTTTCAATCCTAAATAATTATATAGGTCAATGATATGATTAAATAGGTCATTCACCAGTGTAATATCGGCTTTTTGGGCAAGAGTTTCCGTGATCTGATCCTCTAGGCTTTTTATAATTTGTAGTACTTGTTCTTGAGAAGATTTTGACTCAATTAACAATTTAATTTGTTTAGATCTGAGATTTTTAGCAAGTTGATGTTTTCCTTTTGAAAAAAGGGGTTTTAAAAACTCTTCTACTCTCGCTAGTGCCCGAGAAAAATTCTTTGTTCTAATAAGAAATTCATAATCTTGTTGATGAAATTCCATTGCTTTAGAAAAATCATTTGTTTCTAGAGATTTTAACGCAATAGTTGAAAATAACGAATCATACTTATCATTATCTTTGAGTAGTAAGTATGAGTTACCGAGAAGATATAAGATTTCATTATAAATTGAATCAGGCACATAGGATTCCAAGCGGGTAAACTGTTCATTGAGAGCCTCACTAAAAGCTTTCACTGTTTCTTGATCAGCATTTTGAATGAGGGATGCTGTTTCACTTAAACAAGAAACTTGTTTTTCATAATTCCCCCATGAAGCATAGATTTGCGCAATCTTGACGTTTAAAAATCCTGCTGATTGATAATCATCGATTCGTGTATACATATTCACTAAAAAGGTTTTTAAACTCTGAAATTTTCTAATATCTCTTTTTTCTGCAAACTGTTCGAGTCTTTTTTCCAGTACATCACCAATCGTATGGATACTATTAATACGGTTATTATTAATAAGATAATTAACTGCTTTCTCTATAAAGGGGAAATCATCACGAATAACTTTTTCTTCTTGTAAATCCAATCCTAATTGCCATATATACAATGCTACTTCTTCTATTTCTTGGCCTGTATTTAATTCTTTACAGATCTCCTCCATTTTATCAAAGTAAGTCATAAATGGAAGTTTACCAAGATCAAAGGATGAATCAATCGATAAAGAAGGTTTAAGAAGATCCTGGGCTTGATTTTTACCTTCTTGAAATAGGTACTCCAAAATTTTCTTTGGAATGGCTTCATCATTAACTAATTGAGAATTAGTAATTGCTTCATCGAAGAATCTGAATCCTTTCTCGAGTTGTTTATTCATAAGGTTTATTATTCCAATTTCAAAGAGGATTTCAGACACTTCATCGAGAGATTTTGCCAATAAATGAGCTTCTCTTGATTTTGAAATGAGCATGTCAGCGATCTTGTTCTTTTCCTTATCTGAAAAATGGTTTTGCAGAAGTTCTAGTCCCATTTCAGCATATACTACCTTCTCCAAATCTACTACTTTTCCTTGGTGATCCTCGTCATCAAACTTACCCCTTGCTTCGTCAAATAATAAAAATCCTCTCTCTAAACGATATTTCCTAACATTTATTTCTGCCTCAACAAGAAGCGCTTTAAATGTCTCTTCTTTGTTATTTATTAGATCGAATATTGTACGTGCTTTCTCAAACGATTCATCTGCATCTCCCTCGGTTTTTTTCGAGATAGAAAGTTTTTCACCTACTTCAACAAAAATATGACCTGCACGGGTAAATTCCTCATTTCGTTGGCTGACACCAGAGACAATTTCACGACACTCTCCAAGAAAATATAGAGTCATAGCACCATGCTTAGAAATGTAGCGATCACTCTCTCTTAAAACTCGAATATATTCTTCGATCAAAGGGATTGCTGCAGCAGCATATCGGAATAATTCTTTTCTTGTTTTATTTTTGCCCTTTCTAGCAGCACCAATTATTTTTCTGTAAAGAATAATGACTTTTTCTGCTTTTTTTTCCTTTTGTTGAGATGAAATTGCTTGTTCAAGATATTTTAAACCTTCAGTGAAATTCTTCTTTTCAATGTGGTATTCAGCTAACTCAACAGATGCTTTACTAGCATCTTCCCACTTTTTTTTCCTTTCTAGTTTTTGAATTTGTTTAAGTTTGTTTTCGATGTCCATGTTGAGGTCAACTCCTTTTTCAGTGGGAAGGCATCGAATTACTTGGTTAATAGAGATGCTTTATGAGTTATTCTTTAGAAGTCGCTGATAATTACCACTTTATGCTAATAAACTTTAACCTTTTTTTTCTTTGGTTTTATATTTTGAAAGAGAAATTTTAAATGCTTTTTTCGCCAAGGAAGGTATTTTCCGCAAATATTTTTGTATTCAGCATAATCTGAGAAATCACGAAGAAGATAATAATCCTCAATCAAAGATCCCACGAAAAGATAGAATGCCAGTGAAAATATAAATGATATATGAACAGTGTTTTCAATAAAAAATAAACCAAGACTTACTAATGAAACTATTCCACCGAGATAAATTGGATGACGAGAAAACGCATAAAATCCTGTTTTAATGAGTTTCGATCTTTCTAGACCTACTGAAAGATAAAATTGAATAAGTCCTCCCATAAAGAAGAACCCACCAATTAAGACAAAAAATGATCCAAGGAGTGGATTCTTTATGATCACATCAATTTTTGATCCTTCTTTAGCAAAGGTCATCTCAATTAAGGTTAATAAGATTAAAGTAAACAACGCATTAATAATATAAAATCCACGATAATTATTGATAATATACAGTTTCTTTTTAACGAAATCTCGTGCGAATAGCGAATGAATTAAACCAAAAATCATAACAGATAGAACAACGAATGTTTCTGGTGATAAGAACATAGTAAGTTGGTCTTAATTGAAACCTAAAAGAATTTACTTAAGAATATGAGGCTTCGAGAATGAGAGTAGCAATGTTTGCAAGCGAAATGGTGCCTTATATCAAGACTGGGGGGTTAGCTGATGTTATTGGGTCTCTCCCTCGAGCTTTAACGGAAAAATGTGACCAGGTGGATGTTTTTATACCGTATTATCGTGAAATAGAACGCCAAAACCTACCTTTAAGGAAATTTAATTTTAAATTTAATATAAAGATAGGTTCACGGAATTATAAAGGTGCAGCTTTAGAGTTAAAATCTGATCTGGAAAATCTTAAGGTTTATTTTATTGATAATTTTCATTATTTTCGGCGACGTTCACATTTATACGTAAAAGATGGGCAAGATTATCGAGATAATCTTGCACGGTTTACCTTTTTTTGTCGTGGTTCACTAGAGGTAATTAAATATCTATCATCAACTGAAATTTACCATGTCTTTCATATGCATGATTGGCAAACTGCTTTGATTGCTCTTTATACCGAATTGTCAAATTTTTTCCATAAGAATTTACCTACTAGAGTTTATACAATTCATAATTTAGCATATCAAGGGAAATTTAATCGGTCACAATTTCATATCTTGGGAATTGATTCCTCATATTATGATTCTTTAGAATATTGGGGGAAATTTAGTCTAATGAAAGCGGGAATTCTTTTTTCTGATATTATAACTACTGTGAGTCCTACTTATGCTAAAGAGATCCAAACGCAAAAATCTGGAGTTGGACTAGAGAGATTATTGAGAAAAAACAAGTCGAAAATCTTTGGGATTCTTAATGGTGTCGATTATACCATTTGGAATCCCGAAACAGATCGCTATCTTCCTTCTAACTTCTCTTTTAAAGACTTAAGTGGAAAAGCGAGATGTAAAGTCGCTCTCCAACAACATTTTCTACTTAATGAAAATCCAACAATTCCAATTCTTAGCGTAGTCTCAAGGTTAGCATGGCAGAAAGGCATGGAACTAATTCTCAAGGTGGTTCCGAAATTATTAGAGCAAAACATGATTCAGTTTGTGCTTCTTGGTATGGGTGATCCAAAACTTGAGTATCAGTTCAATGAATTGAGTAAGAAGTATCCATTAAAAGCAGGCATTGCATTAACATATAACGATTATTTGGCTCATCAGATCGAAGCGGGGGCAGATATATTTCTTATGCCTTCTCGTTACGAACCCTGTGGGTTAAATGACAAATATAGCTTGAGATATGGCACGGTACCTGTAGCATATAAAACAGGAGGATTAGCAGATAGTATTATCGATTATTCTTCTGATTTGAAGAGAGGAACTGGTTTTCTATTCGACACTTATGATGAATCCCATTTTTTAATAGCTATTAAAAAAGCACTCAAGATTTTTCAGTCTAAAGATGAATGGAGCCAATTGATGCGGAGAGGTATGCGTCAAAATTTCTCTTGGCAAAATTCGGCAGATGCTTATTTTAAGTTATATCAAACCAGGATTTAGTGATTAGAATGGTTGAGCTTTCTCTTCTAAAAGGGACAAATGATCGTCTTCCAGAGGAACAGGTACTACGTGAGAAGATATTAGAAATCATTAAGGAAGTTTTCCAATTGTATGGATTTCGCCCTTTAACTACTCCAATCCTTGAGAAGTGGGATATTCTCTCATCTAAATATGCAGGTGGAGCTGAAATTTTAAAAGAAACATATCATCTAACTGATCAGGGCAATAGAGAACTTGGATTAAGATACGATCTTTCTGTACCCTTATCAAGGCTTGTAGGGATGAATCCAAAATTAGGAAAACCATTCAAACGATATGAAATTGGTGCGTGTTTTCGTGATGGCCCCATAAAGAAAGGTCGGTATCGAGAGTTCATTCAATGTGATGCTGATATCATTGGAGTAGAATCAACATTAGCTGATGCTGAGTGTTTAGCTTTAGCTCATCACCTTTTTTCGAGACTGGGACTGGATGTTTATCTAGAAGTCAACAATCGAAAGTTATTAACTGGTATTTTAGTCACTGCTGGGGTTCCCGAACATCTCATTAAAACAACAATTCTTACTATTGATAAATTGAAGAAAATAGGTATGGATGGGGTACGAGAGGAATTAAAAACTAAAGATGTACCTTTAAATATAATAGATGAGATTTACAGTTACTTCAGCTATAAAGGATCATATTTAGAGATTTTGAACCAACTAGAACCACAGATAAAAAATAGAATTGGGAAAGAAGGGATTGCTGAATTAAAGGAGCTTTATCATTATTTACAATTGTTTAATATTGCAGATAAAGTTAAATTGCTATACAGTCTTGCAAGGGGACTAGAAATATATACTGGAACCGTTTTTGAAGCTTTCTTAAAAGAACCAGGGATTATAGACTCCTCATTGTGTGGTGGTGGACGGTATGACAAAATAATTGGGGAATTCCTTGAATCAGAAGAATTATATCCAGCTACGGGCATTTCATTTGGATTAGATACAATTTATGACGCGATAACTGTCCATTGGCCTACTAAATCCTCGGTGACTGATGTTTTCCTAATTCCTGTTGGAAACCAAACACTTGACCCAATTATAAAACTAACAACAGAGTTACGAGAGAGTAATATTCGTGCTGAATTTGATTTACTGAATAGAAGCCTGTCGAAAAACCTAGATTATGCTAATCGTCTTCAAATTCCTTTTGTAATTATCTTAGGGGAAAGAGATTTTTTTGATAATTGTGTTACTCTTCGAATAATGAAAGATGGGACAGAACAAAGGATTGATCTTAACAAGATAGTAAATAAAATAACTGAGATTTTTAATAATATAACTAAAAAAGAGATCTGATCATAAAAAAAGATGTTCTAAGTCCTTATTTGTCGCTGGAATGTTGTTATGAGTGACATCTTAAGTATTTTTGTAGTTTTTCCGCGCAATATAATCGAAATATGCTTTTCACGAGCTACTCAAGATAATTCACATGGTACTAATAAAAATATGAATAAATCACAGTTTTTATTAGTTGCAGCAACCCAATTTTTATTACAAGTAACCCAACTTAAGTCAGATTGGAAAAAATGGATGTTTTTTGTCTTATCATCTGCTATTGGAGAGGGCTTTAGAATCGATAGTTGCCGAGATTATCCGCGAGAGGAGTTTACTAAAGTTAATATTGAAAAATTCTTAATCAATGAGTATGATCTTGTCGCAAATATTCTGACCAAAAATTGCTCGCTCAGAATAGATCCAATCGTTAAAGAAAATTTCTTTAATCTCATGGAAAGTTACAAATCAAAAATCCTAAAGAATAAAATTACCAAATATTCTCTTCCCGCAGCTGAAGCTCAGAAAGATAAGATTCGTACCTTGGATCTAAAATTAATAATGAAAAGAACAATCCTTGTTGCTCCAACAATCAAGCAAGTTCAAGTATGGATTATAACTTGGGATCAACTCACTAGTGCTGAATTCAAACAATTAAAGACTGTAGATAGTAAAGAAGTAGATATCTCTGAGCTCCCCCCATTCTTAAGTAATGAGGAGATAACGACAAAAGGATTGAATAATTACCGGGAAGCCCCTTTAGAACAACCCTGGGGCCTGGTTTGCCCAAATTGCAAGATGACTTATTCAGCAAACATTTTTGCAAGGATTTGTAATTCCTGCAAAAGCATACTAATAAGAGCGTGAATTTCCCTATATATTTCAAATCGATAGCGACCTCAATGAAAACTAGAACCATGAATAAAAGAAAATAAAGTTGAATTTTGAAATTAGAATATTAAGGAGTAGGATTATATGATTGACTTGACTATTAATGAAGGAGTACTTAGTAGAGCTGTTCAGCGAGCACGAGAACGAAATATAATAATTCCGACCTTTGAAGAAGAAAAGCACCCCAATAAACTAGTTTCATCATCCATCAAAAAAGAATTATCTAATCTAAGTTTATGGGAGGTTCATCCTCGTAATCTTTTCAGAATAACTTGGAAGAATGAGCCTAAAGAAGTTGGTGGCGGTTTCACAGATATTGCCAATTATATTGAACTTCCCCCTGCTTTAACAGGAGTTGAAGCACGGATTATCGCGCTCGTAGGAAAATGGTTTCCCACAGGCGCTCATAAAGTAGGCGCTACCTATGCCTGTTTGGTTCCACGTCTTGTCACGGGACAATTTGACCCTACAATCCAAAAAGCAGTCTGGCCAAGCACAGGAAATTATTGTAGAGGGGGAGCATTCGATTCTACACTTTTAGCGTGCGATTCAATAGCGATTCTTCCAGAAGAAATGAGTCGTGAGAGATTCGATTGGTTGAAAACAGTAAGTGGAGAAATTATTGCGACACCTGGAGGGGAATCAAATGTTAAAGAAATCTTTGATAAATGCTGGGAACTGAGAAGAGAACGGGGAGACGATGCCATAGTTATATTCAACCAGTTTGATGAGTTTGGCAATCATTTGTGGCACTATGAAGTAACAGGAAATGCAATGAAGGAAGTACTCGATAAAGAACTTAGAGGTGATAATTATAGAGGCGTTTGCTTAACAACTGGTTCTGCAGGAACCATTGGATGTGGTGATTTTATGAAGGAACAATATCCTACTTCGAAAATTGTTGCAGGAGAAAGCCTTCAATGCCCAACGATGTTATTAAATGGATATGGCTATCATCGCATCGAAGGGATAGGTGATAAACACGTGCCATGGATTCACAATGTAAGAAATACTGATATGATCATTGCAATAGACGATCGTGATTGTATGAACCTAGTTCGCCTTTTTAATGAGCCTATAGGACACATATACCTCAAAGATCAAGGAGTACCTGAATATATAGTAGATCAACTTCATCTATTAGGAATTTCAAGTATAGCAAATGTTCTCATGGCTATTAAATTTGCAAAATATTATGAATTGACACGAAAAGATGTAATATTAACAGTTTTTACTGATTCAATGGAATTATACGGTTCGAGAGTTAAGGAACTTAGAGCTGAATATGGAGAGTATAATGAACGAGATGCATCAGCAGATTTTCATCGGTCCTTGCATGGAGTAAAAACTGATGGTATGGTTGAACTTCGTTACATTGAACGAAAAAGGATCCATCATCTCAAATACTTTACTTGGATTGAGCAGCAGGGTAAATCCATTGAGGAATTGGACAGACAATGGCATGATTATGATAACTATTGGAGTTCTATCAAACTGTTAACACCAAAAATTGATAGCTTAATCAAAGAATTTAATGAAAAGGTGGGTCTGCTTACATAACATTGATTAGATTATTTTTTCATTAGCTGATATTCAATAAGCCAACTTGAACTCATTTTTCTCTGGGATAACAACTTTATAGTTTAGAGTTGCTTTTCCAGCATATCTCACTTTGGTATATAATTCACTAGATATATTCATCCAAAAAAAATCTCTTATTTCTTTCGGATACGCTTAAACATATTTCTAGCCTACATAGTGAAAATAACTAAGGATATTATGATCATTATTAAAGCGAGGATCAGCTGAACCGAACCTAGCTGAATAATACCTTTAGTAGGAAACACATGCGTTTTTTCCATCGATAGCCATTTGTCTTTGTCTATATCTCTACCTTCAAGAGCTACTACCAGGTATGTCGATCACGTTGATTAGGAGATAGACACACTTAAGAGACCATTAAACCTCTATTTTCTTTTTTCCAATTTAATAGTGGTATTTCAGTTTAAAATCGACGCTAGAATTTAATCATGAAATACGGATGAATTAAATCCCTTTGCAATCAACCATACTGCAAAGGCCATTTCCTGTACTGCTATTTACATTAATCCTCTTCTTAATCCAAGGTTTCTACCGTGAATTTCCACTAGCGGAAGAAATAATCTTTATTAAGATCTTAATGCTTGTTGACTTATGGAATCCAGCTGGAACCCAAATAGATTTGACTTACTCTTAGCTGTTCTCATCGTGCTAATCTTTCCAATTCTCGCCAGAATACTTTATTTTGCAACAGGAGCGTTGATTCCGTTGATTATTTATTATGGAGCAGCATGGGGAATTTCTATTTGGAGACGTGGAAATTCTGGCTATTCCATGAAAACTAAAATTTTAATCCCACGAGCATTCGTGATTAACGTAATAGTGATTGGTCTTGCCTTAGTGTTTGCATTTCTGGCTCGGAACAAGGATTTGATACCCAATTCTACAGGAGCTATCCTCACTGGTTTAGTCTGGGCTCCGATAAATGCCGCTTCCGAACAGTTACTTTGGATTTATTTGTACGATTCCTGGGATTTATATACTCCATCTAAAGAGCAGTATTCGACAAGAAGCTGGGTTTGGATCCAAAGAATTGTCGGATTTATCTTATTTACTGCATTTGTCGGAACAATACACACCTTTTTTTGGGTGGAATTTTTGGAACCTGTGATGTCCGATAACATTTTTGGGGTGATTTTCGTTCTATTAACGTCTCTATCAGGGTATATACATATTATAGCTTGGCGAGAATCCAATAATATGGTGTATACGTTTATTCCGCACTTTCTGCTAAATCTAGTACCCTTATTTTGGACGGGGTATTCCATACTTCCATTTTTAATTAAATGACATAAGTTTACCACTTAAACCATGAGGTAAAGATTTCAGAGAAGTTAATCGAATATGATCTTTCATCCTTTGTTCACTCAGCAAAAGATTTAGAATCAAACCTAAGCGTCTATATTCTATTGAATACAGGAACATACTTCGCTAGCGGTAAAAAGTGGTCAACAGATATTACAGTCTATATTCAAACAGACACGTAATTCTAGTGGAGGAATCCACTTGCGAAAGACGAAATACCATGTGTTATGTATTGGATTTATTCTTGTCTTAGTGGTATTTCCGTCTTTTACTTTTGTTGCTGCCACGGACAATACCAGTACGGGAGACTTTCAAGAAGATACCGATAATGATGCCCCAAATTTTCTTAGTTGGTATGCGGGTGGGGAAATATTAGATATTAATGTCGACAAAGAATTTTACGCCGAAATTCGTGATATTGATAATACGTCGACTGAATTAACCGTTGTATTTTATTATTCCTCCGATTCGTTTGCCAGTGAAAATCTTTCCCAAGCGATGATTTTTCAATCCCAAAACGCGAAACAAGATAATTTTACATTTGGATACACGTTTCCCAGGCAAGTTGACGGAGTATATTATCAATTTTACTATGAAGTAAGTGATAACGCACGCAGTATCACAAAATATGCGGACGGAGTGGGTACCTATTTTGATATTCAATGGGGGGAAGTAGGTGCTCCACCCTCACCAGCACGGCCGCCGGGCGTTCGTATTCCTATTGTAGACACTATTATCCGAATTATCACACATAATTTATTCTTCATGATCTTGATGACTATCGTGTTATTCTTTTTGTCTTTAATTGCCTATAATACGTATGAACGGGAAATATTAAATAAAGATATTTCATTTAATGATTCATTGCGACATATGATTGGGAATGCCAAAACAACGATGGTTAAAATAAGTAAAGCGGTTGTTTCGGGTGCTAAATATGTTAAATCGAAAGTTACCAATCTTGCGTCAGAGGAATCAATGGAAAAAATAAGTGAAACAGGGAAGAAAATTACAGTAAAAGATTTATCGGCTATTAAATCAAAAAGAATACTAAGTAAAACACCTGACAAAAAATCTCATCTTTCATTAAAAACAGTTGATAAAAAAGCACGATCAATGGATCAAAATCTTGGCAAAGGATTGAAAAAAGGCGAAACAAGCGCTATTTTTGATACGAAGTCATTTTCCCCATTTGACGAAATCTCGGATCTAATCGATTTTTGATTATTTCATGAGTTTTCAAAACATGAAAAAAAATTCGCATAACTTACTAAGTTATGTGTCGATTTCTTAACATAACTTACTATTATCGTAACTGGCAGTTATGTTAAAATTATTCTCAAACTTGCTTTTTTTCTCTTACCCCTGAAAAGTCAAAAAAGAAAAAATTAGAATTTCGCGCACATCTCACTAGGGTATATACCTGACCTGTAACTCTTGAAATTATGGTCTAGTTAACCAATAAAATTACCTTTATCCAATGAAATGGTCTGTAAAACCTCGTTAAGATCTTGAAAAAGGTGCTCAGTACGAATCATGAAGTAAAATCAAACAGACCAGAAAATAAAGAGAAAGATTTAGATCGAAGTATAAATACTTGAGAGATCATTACCTTCAAGTTTATGACTTATTTGTCTTAATCTCACCACATGTGGCCATTCTATCTGTGTGGTTTAGCTATTGGGGTTTTATACGGCTGTTGGCACCTAAAATTGATTATTTAATTACAGAATTCAATGAGAGACTCGGATTTACGCGAGTTTTGATTTTTTAAGGGGGAGAAATTTACAAAAGAGTTCGATGGATAATTACTAAATGAGAGATTTAGTATGAAAGTTACTGTTTGTCAATTATCTACTGAAGAAGATAAGTTTGATAATCATTGGCAGCAATTGGTGAAATATACTAATCAACATAAAAGTGATTTTGTATTACTTCCTGAAATGCCTTTTTACCCTTGGATTTGTTCATTACAAGCAGTTGACGTACAGTTATGGCAAAATGCTGTAGAATCACATAAGCTTTGGAATCAAAAATTACCTGAATTAGGGGTGGATCTTGTAATCGGAACGAGACCTACAATTCATTCAGAATCTAATAAACGTTATAATAAAGGGTATATCTGGTCTGCTGATTTTGGAATTCAGGATCTCCATGAAAAGGTATATTTACCTAATGAAGAAGGATTCTGGGAAGCAAAATGGTATGATCGCGGTAAAAAATCCTTTCAAGTTTTTTCGTTTGGAGGAATAATCATTGGATTTTTAATTTGCACTGAACTCTGGTTTATGGAGCATGCTAGAGAATATGCAAAACAAGGTATTCATTTTCTTGTGTGTCCCAGAGCTACACCCTCTGAAACAGTGGATAAATGGATTGTTGGGGGAAGAGCTGCGGCGGTAATTAGTGGTGCTTTCTGTCTTTCTTCGAACCACCAAGGGATGGCTCTAGATGATAGAACAATCTTTGGCGGAGTGGGATGGATAATTGATCCTGAAGGTAACGTCCTTGAAAAAACTGATGACCAGAATCCTTTCAAAACTTTAGAAATAGACATTGACATTGCAGAAAGAGCAAAATCTACTTATCCTAGATATGTAATAGAATATTAATTATACTTCTTGCTCTTTCTTTGTTTCAAATAACCATTTCGTGAACAATATTAGGAAGATATCCGGAAAGATAATTTCATCCTCCAGTAAGATCATCTTTTTCCTTTTGAATCTCTGCTAATCTTGTTAGTTTTGACAGATTGGAGTAATTTATTTTTTCATTATTCTTATCACCAATCTCCTTAGCTAGTCTCAAAGCTGATTCGATAATGTTGCGTGCTTTCCCCCATCTTTCCAGATCCATATAAAGGCTGCCAATTGCTGTTCGCCAATTACACAGATTTTGCTTATTGTCATATTCCTCGGCGATAGATATAGCTTTCTCAAGATATTTCACTGCTTCTTCCACTTGATCCTTTGCACTTGAAGTCTTTTGTATCATAAGACCCATTTTTGCATATAATTCTCCTTTGGTCTCCTCATCCATGCTTTTAACATACTCGAGGGATTTCTCATATTCTGTAAGAGAATCTTTGTATTTTCCCCCCTTGGAAAGCATGTCACCGAGTTTAATACGCCATCTTGCTTTACGTTCTTTTGTCGGAGCCATGTTAAAGGCTTTTTCAATATTTTTTCTAACTAGATCAAAACGACCAACATATTGGTAGGCATCAGCAATATCTATATACAAATTTTCTTCGGCTTCCTTATTCTCGACCTTAGAAGCAATGCCTACAGCTTTTCGAAAGAAGCTTATAGCTTTCTTTTCATCACTCTTTAAGTGGCTTCTTCCTAGATTTATTAAATGTTTTAGTTGAGATTGCTTTTCATCATACTTTTGAGCAATTTTTAATGCTTCTTCAAAGGAAGTAATGGCTTTTTGGTTTTTGTTTTGGGCTAAATAGGCTTGACCCAGATTGGAATATAGGGTTCCTTTCTGAACGGTTAGAGAAAGGTCATCAGCGATCTGAATCCCACGTTCACTATTTTTGATAGATTTGGAATAATCACCTGTCTGTAAGTACTCTGAACCAAGGTTTATGCGAATTTCCTCCTCAATCTCTTTATCCAAATCTGAAAGCTTTTTCAAGGCTTTCTCATTAAGATCAATCGCTCTATTTATACTTCCCTGTTTTTCATAAGCGTACCCGAGCTTCACTAACCATCGTGCTTCTTCTTTTCTAATACCTAAGTGTTTAACTATTTTCAAAGCATCTTCATAATAATCAATTGCATTTGGGATATTATCTTCAGCAATAGCGATATTCCCTAGTGATCCTGTCCACTTCCCCTCATATAATCTTAGGTCAATCTCTTGCGCTTTGTCTAAAGCCTCTTTATAGTGTTTTTTAGCTAATCTATATTCCCCATTATCATAATGTACGTTACCTATGTTACCTAAGTGTTGTTGTACTGCATCAATCTTTGCACTTTTGTCTTTAATAGTTTTTGCTATTTCTAATGATGCTTTGTAGGCTGTTAGGGCTTGTTTTGGCTTTCCTAATGCTATTTGCGCTTGTGCTTGTTGTTCTAATGAGTGAATCTGACTTTCAATGTCACTTATCTTTTCCGCTAGCTTTTGAGCTTCATTATAATAAGATAGAGCTTTATCATACTTTGATAAATCATATTGTGTTCTTCCAAGAGCTATTAGTACCTCAATATTGTCTTTTTTATCCTCTGTTTCTTCTGCTAATTTGAGAGCTCTATTGAATTCTGAACTCGCGTCTGTTGTATTGCCCATTTCTTCATATATCTTCCCCAGACCTAGGTGGTACATTGCTTGTTTTTCGTTATGTTTTCCAGAGCGTGCTAACATTATAGCTTCTTTGAAATGCTCGATTGCCTGTTCATTTTGATCGATCTTGGTTTCAGCTTCTGCTAACTTCCCATACCATTCCATAGCATTATCTTTGTCAATCTCTTCAGCAATACCCGCTGCCTTTTTTAAATGCTTGCTAGCCTTTTGATATTGCTCCATTTCATAGTAGGCTGTACCAACTTTACCCAGTTGTACTTCAAATGCTTTCTTATCATCAGATGATTTTAACACTCTAGCTGATTTTTCATAATTGTTTTTTGCCTTTTCTATGTCACCACTAGCGAAATAAACGTCAGCTAGCAATCCTGAATATCTTGCTTCCTCTTCTTTAGATCTAATTGAATGTGTAATCTCTACAGCTTTTTCAAGATTTTCAATAGCCTTAGATAATTCATTCTCAGCAAAATTGGTTTTCCCATAGTGGGCGTAACCCAATCCTTCTAATTTTTTATCGGAAGCCTCCTTTGCTAGAAGTATTGCTTTTTCGAAGGATGAAATTGCTTTCTTGAAATCCCCTAAATTATGATAACATTGACCAAGATAATTTATCCATTTTGCTTCATTTTTCTTATCATTTAATTTTCTACTCAGGTTCAAAGCTTTTTCAAACCAATTCTCTGCTTTCTCAATGTCATTATTATCTAGGTGATCAATACCTAGGTTTCCATAACATTTTTCTTCGGCAGATAATTCTCCACTTTCATTAGCCAAAGTCGCTGCTCGTTGATATGAATCTCTAGAATCATTAAGCTTCCCTGCAAGCCTTTGAATTTTTCCTAACTTCATTAAGATCTTTAATTCATTACTTTTATCGTCTAAAGTCTGATAAATTTCACATGAATTCTTGTAATTCTCAATAGAGGCAGTTGAGTCATCTAATTTATCAAAAACATCTGCTAATTTTCCAAGTATTCTAGCTTCAGTAGGTTTATCATTGATTTGACGTGCAATGTTTATTGCTTCCTCAAAATACTTTGTGGAGCGTTCTAAATAGTTTTCCTGAATTTCAAATAATAAGTCCATTTCAGGTTCAGATTTCTTTGTTTTTATGTTTGTCAAAGTATTGGGCTCAGTCATGTCTTTCTTCAACTCCTTGGGCTAAATATGCATTTCCTAGGCTTTCTAGCTCTCTTATCTGGGCCTTTTTATCCCCAATCTTTTCGAATATGGCAAGTGCCTGTTTATGACTTTTAATTGCCTTTCTATAACTTCCTGCTTTAAAATAGACACGACCGATAGCTCCAAGTCGTTTCCCCTCTTCATATATGTCTTTTGCTTTACGAGCTTTCTTAATAGCCTTTTTCTCGTTTTTCACAGCCGAAGGAACCATTAAACGACGAGTGATATACCAATATCCCACAATACAAGAAGCTAATACTAGAAATCCTCCCGTAATAATCGGCGGCCAAGGATTTTCTGGTGGTATAAACTTATAAACTGGTTCGGAATAACGTTGATGAGTTATATTTGCCATATCTTGACCACTTTCAATATCAGGGTTAGCACTAACTCTAACAAGAAAATAATCTTCGATAGGCGGGCGACCCTCACTTTTCACTACAATTGTAAAATTATGTAATCCAATGGGAAGTCCATCAGCAGGATAAACTATAGGTTCTCTGGGATTAAATGCCCCTGTAGTCAATTGAGTTTTCTTTGTTCCATTTATTAGATAGATGGTATAAGTTCCACCTTTAAGACTGATTACAGTCCAATTTAAAACATTTCCCGTCTCTCCATATTCACACATGATATAGTGTTTAGATTTAATAGAAATGTCAGTAACATTTAACACAAATACAAAGACGGTGTCATTAATAATGTTTCCCGAAGTATCATCAGCTATAATGGTATAATTATACACTCCAAGAAAATTTATATCATTACTCATATTATAATTAATAGGTATTGACGAGGTCCATGAATCAAACCAAAAAATTGACCCATTTTGATAGATAGTATAATTACCTGGATGACTATCAGTCAGATTCCATGATAATATTTGATTAGTAGTCTCAAGCCCAATATATAGATCGCTTGGAGCATTGACCAGCTGGGGAAGATCTATTTCAATAACTCTAACACAAACATAGTCAGTAATATTATAACCTGTATTTTCAGTCAGAACTATATGATAAGTATGATTCACACCTACTGGGAGCTGGTAATTAAGGAGATGGTTAATTGGTGAACCATCTGTCCATGTTCCATTGTCTATTAGTACATCATCTTTATATATGGTGTAATTATCTGCATTGGGGTCTGATGCTATCCAAGAAATAATATATGATGTATCCCCTTCTAAAAAAACCAGATCAGTGGGTCTTGTGAAAGTTTGAAGAGTAACATTCTGACCATCAACAATGTTATGTGAATAAAGAACATTTTTACTTGTCTCATCAATATAAATCAAATTCTGTACATTTGTCAAATTATTCCAACTGATAGAGGCACCATCGATTTTGATAAAGTAGAATCCAAAAGAGGATGTAACATTAATAATTGTATTATTATTAACTTCTAAATTCTTACTTTTCTCAGTAAAAATACCTATTGCTTCGGAATCTGATGAATCAAGGTTTGCTAAAATGTTCCATTCAATTCTTATAGCCTCACTTGATTTTAGACCTATACCAACTAGAAAACGAAGATGTGAAGAGGTAGAAAGTGTTTGAATACTGTTATTTCCAACAATTGAATTATTACTATTATCTAAAGCCACTCCACTTACTTGATCTGTTCCACTTATTGCAGTAATATTATTATGAATCAATAAAGAATCAGGACTATTTTGTAATGAAATGCCTGTTGAAGCTTGCGAAAATGAGGTTATGTTAGTAATAGTGTTATTTTTCGTAACTGAAGTTCCACTATCTGCTGCATAAATACCTTGAGAGGAGCTTGAGCGGATAACATTGATGAAAGAATCATTTATTTCAATATTTAATGACGAAGTTACTAAGATTCCACATCCGTATCCATATCCATCGTCTAAATTTTCAATAATTGTATCAAAAATTTCTACCTCATTGCTAGAATCGATTAATATACCGCAAGAATCTTTGGATTCAAAATAACCTATAGCATTAGAAGCAATTTTATCTATTGTATTGTTTCTGATAGTTGTATTTTGAGAATTAACCAGATGGATCCCTGATGCAGAATCAGAAGTTGAAGTCACATTGAAAATCGTATTATTATAGATTTCCGAATGTGGACTGTTATCAAGCATTATTCCATATGTATAGGAAGATCTTGTGACATTTGCAATTGTATTATTTGCAATTATCGAGTAAGGGCTGTCTTGGCACAAAATAGGGGTGTTAAGAACTTTGCCAATAGTACTATTAGGAGCATTAATGATTGAAATAGATTTTATCGTTTGTTGAATGGAAATATCTTTCAAAAAATCATTAGAATTAAAGATTAAGGACTGGCCATTTCCGTCCAGAGTGAGTCTCACCCCATCGCTATCTTGTTGGATTTGCATATCTATTTTTTGGCTATTTAATAGATTTGGATCATTAACCTGATCAGTTTTTGGAATAGATTGTAGGGAAATCATTTGAGAAGTATTAATGCATGTAAATGTTACTGAAGCAACCAAGAAAGTTAAAAGGATTATCTGTCTGGTTTTCATTGTAGATCACTCCTAAACAAGGGCACGTCTCCTTCTAATGATCCAAAATGCAACAAAGGCTGCACCCGCGATTAAAACCGCTGCAGCAAAACCACCAACAATAATAGGGCCCCAGTCTATTTCCGTCTTGACAACATGGAATTTGATGGCATTTTCAAGTAAAACGGAGTCAATGAATCTATCAGGTGAGGTTGGATAGCTATAATTAACTGCTAATCCAAAGACCTGTAATTCATATTCACCTTCTTCAAAAATTATTCCTCCATGAGTCCAACGAGAATAACCCTGATATTTTAGCTTGTAATTCTCACTCCAGTTACCAACAACAATAGCAGTAGTGTCATTAGGAACTTGGCTAGTTACGGGACTGGTTGTAGGAGTAGTTGTTTCACTTCCTGATATCATCCTATAACGGAAATACACTTGATCGCGATTTAATGTTGTCAGGTTTAACATTTCGAAGGATATTGAGCCTGCTGCATACGTTCCATTATGTACGGGTGATTTCATTTGTAATGGTGAAGTTAAACGAAGAACAGCGGCCAAGAATTCTTCTTCTGATGTGAAGACTAAGGGATCCGTTCCAATCCACAGCTCTAAAGGATCACTATAACCATCAAAATCAGTATCAGCACTATAAGGCAGTGTTCCATAAACAAGAATCTCATCACCATCCATAAGACCATCAAAGTCCGAATCAGGGTTCCTGTAATCAAGGAAACCCCCATGTTCTGTTCCATAAGAATTGTAGGTGTAATATTCGTCCCCATCAGAAATTAGATCATGGTCGAAATCTCTTTCATATCCATCCAAGATACCATTATTATTTGTGTCAGGATTATATGGATTATATCGTGGATCACCATCTGTAGCAAGAACCTCCAAACCATCGGGCCAACCATCATCATCACTATCTGGGTCGAGTGCATTAGTTAGGTATCGAGGATTATATGAACTGGTTCCCGAACCAATACCAGCAGAAGTATTGAGTTGTGTAACTTCATCGTTATCTGAAAGGCCATCACCATCAGTATCATTTTTCCTTGAATCAGTCTCATGCTTATAGATTTCGTCCCAATCAGAAATTGTATCATTATCAGAATCTATTAGATCTGGCCTCAGATTGTTATCAATTTCGAATTTATCTCCAAGACCATCATCATCGCTATCTGGGTCAACGGGAGAAGTAATATAAGGAAAAACGGTTTGATAGCCAATAAATGGGAAAACAAGGATTTCTATTTCACTAACCACTAGTTCTTTACCATCTGTTAATCCATCATCGTCCGTATCATTGTCAAGGGGATTTAATGGTATATTTACAAAATTAGGAATATCTCCATGGGCTAAGTATAACTCCCATGAGTCAAACAAAGAATCGTTATCACTATCAATTGATTTAGGATTTGTTCCATATTGAATTTCATCATAATCAGTCCATAAAAATGTTGGATCCCCATTTTCATCTGGACTTAGGATTGAATCGAAATCAGAGTCAATGTTATTGGGATCTGTTTCGTATTTAAAGATCTCTGGACCATCTCGAAGGCCATCCTCGTCACTATCAGGGTTCATTGGGTCTGTACCAAATTCAATTAATTCATCTCGATCTGTGATGTCATCATTATCGGAATCTTCATCTACAGGATCAGTACCATAGACAAATATTTCATTAAAGTCCCTTAATCCATCTCCATCAGTATCTCCACTGTGAGGACTCGTATGACTGATGGTCAACTCCCAATAATCTTTCACACCGTCAAAATCTGTATCAGGCATAAATGGATTAGTACAGTATTTGAAGAATTCGTCTCCATCTGGTACAAGGTCGTTATCTGTGTCAATATTACTTGGGTCTGATCCTAATGCCAGTTCAAGTCCATCAGGAAGAGAATCTCCGTCTGTATCTGGGTTGTAGAAATTCGTTGAATAATTTCTCTCTGGAAGTAAAGTACCTTCTAGTCCATCAATTAATCCGTCGTTATCGGTATCTGAATCTAGAGGGTCGCTTGCATAGGGCTCTAAACTCAATTCATAACCATCTGAGTTCAAGAAACAACCAGGTTTAGCTTCTCTTCCCTGTCCAGTATCTCCATCACTGTCAGGATTACAGGGATTTGTATGAAAAAGCTTAGAAACTGGTTCACCATCTTCAAAAAGGGTAGCAGCAATTCCCTTGATTTCGATTCCGTCTCTCATATCACGAGTGTATATTCTAGATGAGGATGTACCAGCAATAGTACCATCGTAGTACTGATAGAAGGAGTCATCATCCGTATCATTGTCAAGGGGATGAGTGTAGCCTTCATTAAAGAGTAACATTGG
>JAHQWW010000201.1 GCA_029856365.1 Candidatus Hodarchaeota archaeon | reverse complement strand
TCTTTGATGCAATTGAAAATACAGATAATCAAGGAACAAACTCAATGATCGAGCTCTTAGCAAACCATTATCAATCAAAATTTGCACTAATTCAAGATTATATTGCCCCATTTCTTCTTTTAGTAGCTGGTTCGATATCATTCTTCTTAGTAATTCGTCGTGCAAGGTCAATAATTTTTGAGGTTCAAACAGAGAAAGAACAGAAGAAAAATCTTGAAAAGATAAAGAGAAACTTCATTAGTTATTATCTTGATGACGGATACTCCCAAGTAGAATATACTGAGAATCGTCTCACTTCATCCCCAAAGTTGAAATGGTTAGCTCGAGTTATAAAATATGGACCGATCATATCTGTTATTTTACCTATTTTTCTCGCGATTCTATTTGTGGTATTCTAAAAATCTTTCTGGATCAGGAAAAGGATTTTTTTCTTGTACTTCTAGGTATCCACCTATCAAAAGATTTTAATTGAGCTTTTAATTTATTAATTTCCTCTAATTTACCTAAATACATGTGTTCTGTAGCTTTTACCCATTCTTCGATATGATGAACCATTGCTTCTTCTGTCCAACGATGATGCTTAAGTGATTCAGCTTCAAACTTAAGTGTAAATCCTAGTTGTTGATTGTTGCTTTCAACAATTGAAGCACGAGTATGACAGAGAGCACATTGTAATTTGTCTCTTCTGATAGGAGTGAAAAGTTCCCCATCACAAACAGGACAACTATTTGGAGCTTTTTTGATTTCAAAAGAGTCATAATCTTCTCCTTTAATTGCTAAAGCTAGGTTTTTTCCAACATCAATAGCTTTTTGATATGATTCCTCGTTTAAAAGCGCCTGTCCTGGCCCTGGTCCATAAATATGGATAGAATCGAGTAAATTCATACCCAAACTCAACACAACTAAATTTAAAACTGGACTTAAGGGATGCCAACCTTTAAGACCAGAAACCGTAACAGTACAAGCAGGTTTATGTTGTAAATTATCAATGTGCTGAGGGATTAAGAGAAATCTATCAAGAATTTGCTTGAATTGGGCCTGAGGCCCTAATATGTATGTTGGGGAACCAAACAGGACACCATCTGCGTGTTCAATGTGATTTAAGAATTCATAGAAATCATCGTTAATCCTACACTTTGCAGCCTTGAATACACATGCCATACATCCTCTACATGGCTTAAAGTTGAAATCGGTTAATCTAATCATCTCAACTTTTAAATCATGCTTTTCAGCTTCCATCATAGCTAATTTGACAAATAATTCCGTATTACCTTGTTTTCTATAGCTACCAACTACACCTAAGATTTTCTTCAAAAGAATCACCATTTTTATTGAACAAAGATAAATTCATGCTTTGTTGCTAAATCACTGTCCATTATTTAAAGGACTAATTTCACGTTCAAAAATAGACTATGAAATGAAATTTTGATCGAAAAAGTTTTAGACAAATACTCTTAGAGAGTCATTTTCTTTGAATAATTCGCTTCTATTTTCGCTTATTTATGTTCTGATAAACATAGATCAATAAAAAGTATAATTGTTTATTTTTTTTCAGCCTTGATTGTCTTTTCAGCAGCCTCCCGACTCTTCTTTGTATCGTGGATCTGTTTCTGTTCTTCCGACTTGAGTGTTTTTTCAGCTGCTTCTCGTTTCCTTTTGATTTCAGTAATATGTCTTATTTCTTCCGATTTGAGATCTTTTGCTTTTTTTATTTTCTTCTCTTCTAATCGTAGATGTTTTGCTTCCTCGATCTTTTTTTCGGCTTTTTTTGCCAATTTTACCGCTTCCTCTCGTTTTTTAAACGATTCTTTACGCAATTTTTCGGCTTCTTTGTATTTCTTTTCACTCATAATTTTTCCACTAAATTCATTTTTTGTAAAATAACTACAATTTCACCTGAGGAGTCTTAAACAATACCAGTCAATTATTATAAAACCTCCTCTTTATTACCATCATTAGTTTAGTTTATATTTTTCCCTGAAAAATATAATCTATGTCTTCTTCCTTTAAATATTGCGTAAAACTTTCTTTTATTAGTTTAATAGGCGTCTCGGGATCTTTAAGTTTTCCAGTTTTTTTGTTAATAACAAACCAATCTTTCACTATTATTAGCACCTAATCTACGAAATCAAAATATTTCATTTATGATTTTCTAAAGGTCGTAAAATTAGTGTTATAAAACATATTTACTATACATTTGCTAGACATTTATTAAGGCGATAGCTCCTTAGAATCTATTATTGATGCACTTTTCTCCCATTATTAATACTTAAAGGCTTCCGTCGCAGATCGATGATAAGGCTGCAAGAAAGGAAGCAGATTTGGCGTATACCAGTAATAAACGGCCCTTTGAACTCATAATGAGTCTTGACGAAAATTTAGAACTGTTTTTTGACCTGGGTGATCAAAAGAAGTGTAAGGAACTCCTCAAAGAACTACTCCTGAACCTCCATACCGCACCTATGTTTCAGCTAGGGATGCAGTTTCCTCTTCCGAAAGTTCTGTTTGAGCTACAGATAGAGAAAGAAAAATATCCCCAAAAGTACGCACTGCAAAAGGAATTACAAATAGACTATCGTGAGCAAGTACAGAAG
>JAHQWW010000082.1 GCA_029856365.1 Candidatus Hodarchaeota archaeon | reverse complement strand
CGATAATTATCCCGATAAATAATGCCATAGTACCTAAACCGGTAGCAGTGACCTTCTCTTTCTCTGGGAACCAGTTGACAGCAAGTTTTGTAAATGAATTCAAAACGAAAGGCTGACCAATAGCTACCATTATCTGGCAAAGTAAAAGAAAGAGAAAATTCGTTCCAGTAAATGCTCTTAGAAAGCCAAAAATACCTGTGAGGATGACACCTATTCCAGTTCCCCATTTCAAACCGTATTTTTCTATTAACCAACAAGCAGGAAAATTCACTGGAATATAGATAATCATAAAGCTAGCAGCTAGTAACAAAATCGCGTCACTACTCACATTATAATAACTAGTTACTTCATTCATTATTGGTGCGAAGGTTATCCAGATAATTTGGGTCAGAATCCCAACAAACATGAAAAGTACTAACACAATCCACCTGTAAGGAAAAATTTCAAAAGAATAATTTTCATTTTTCTCCATAATTAATCCTTCTTACTGAAGCCTTTCAATACTACTATTTATTTCTCAAATATATTTAAAGCAGCCATCGACGACGTCTCATCAGAATAAAATATTGTTGAAAACTTTTTCTCTCTAAACCAGCTATTTTAGATCCCAGAGTTAGTATCACTCAAAACTTGACGATGTTTACATACCAACCAGCTTGAATTAAGTAGGTTCATTAATTTTTGCTGAATCACCTCATTTTAGATACAAAACGATTCTAAATGTTGGAGGAACCCATTTTTGGCAGAAGAGACATTAGATCCTAAAAATTGGAACGGATTGAGAAAATTAGGTCATCAGATTATCGATGATATGATTGAACATCTAAAGAATATACGTGAGCAACCAGTATGGCAACCAATCCCACTAGAAGTGAAAAGTAGTTTTAAAGAAGTAGTACCAAAAGAAGGTCAGACGATTGAAACGATTTACGATGAAATAAAAGAAAATATTATCCCATATACGTTGGGGAATACCCATCCGTACTTCTGGGGATGGGTTGTAGGTACGGGTACCTTATTTGGTGCTTTTGGAGACTTAATCGCTTCAGCATTAAATCAACCTTCTGGGGGATTAGAGCATGTAGCCAATTATGTGGGACAACAAGTGATAGAATGGGTTAAGCAAATGTTAGGGTATACAGCGCAAGCGTCAGGATTAATAACTAGAGGTGCTTCCATGGCAAGCATTATTGGCCTGACTGTTGCACGGAACACAAAAGCAGGATTTAATGTACGAGAAAAAGGTTTACAATCTATAAATACCAAATTAACATATTATTGCTCTACTGAGGCGCATAGTTGTCTTCAAAAAGCAGTAGAGTTATTAGGGATCGGGAGTAAAAATCTTAGGAAAATCTCTGTTAATGAAGATTTTCAAATTAATCTTGAGGAATTGCAGAAAATGATTACTAATGATAAACAGAAGGGTTACAAGCCTATCTGTGTTATTGGTAATCTTGGTACTGTAAATACAGGAGCTATCGATGATCTTAACTCTCTTGCAGATATTGCGGAACAATTTCACATGTGGTTTCATATTGATGGTGCCTTTGGTGCTTTAACTAAACTAACACCAGAATCACATCACCTTGCAGATGGTTTAGAGCGTGCAGATTCGATTGCTATAGATTTTCATAAATGGTTGCATATTAATTACGCTGCTGGATGCGTATTGGTCAAAAGTCAAAGAGATCATCACGACTCATTTGCACTTGTTCCAGAATATTTATCACATAGTACTCGAGGAGTAGGAGGGGCTGAGATATGGTTCAGTGATTATGGTATTGAATTATCTGGAGAGTTTAAAGCCCTAAAAATCTGGATGAGTCTGAAGGAACATGGATTAGAAAAGTTTGGTCGATTGATTGAGCAGAATATTCAGCATGCTAAATATTTAACAGAATTGATCAAAAATGAAGAAAATTTGGAATTATTAGCCCCAACCTCAATGAATATTGTGTGTTTCAGATTTAAGAAAGAGGGTATGGATCAGGAACGACTCAATAAATTGAATGAGGAAATTGTACTCCAACTTCAGGAGCAGGGTCTCGCAGTACCTTCCCATACTACATTAAATGGTAATTATACGATTAGGGTAGCAATCACAAATCATAGAACAAAAAGGGAAGATCTCAAAATTTTTGTCAATGCAGTGAAAAGAAAAGCAAATGAGTTAGAAAATACAATTATTTAAGCTGGAAGTCGGAAATTCGCCCTTAAATCTTATTTAGTAGTAATATTATAGACCTAGGAAGAATATGAGATGTTTAAGCCCCCTAAAACGACTAAAGATTTGGAATATCTAATACGAGAATTGGAAGAGCTAGAATCATTAGCTTCCTCGTCAAACAATTTTGGAATACCAAAATCCGTATTATTATCTGAAAATAATTTTAATTCCATATTTTTATTACGTTTAATTCGAAATCAAGCAATATTATTACGTATACAAATGATTCAATCGAATCTATGGAAAGAAACAGAATTCCTTAAAAGGCTAGCATTAGTAATTGAGAAATTAAATAAAAATATCGAATATTTGAGTTAAAAACGGAATTCAGTGTTAAAAAACTAGTCATTTAACTTTCTTTTGTGGCTAGATGACATGATTCTTTGCATAATCTCCATAATTAATCCAGCTTGATTGTTTTTAGTGTAATAGACCATCCCAATCTAGGCCCTAAGCATTCTTATAAAGTGGTATTTTCTACTTGTGTGATTTAATTATTAAATAAACACTGTAGTACTGTTTGAATAGGGATCTCAAGGATATCAAGGTAAATAATAACAAATTTCTAAATTTCGTCACAAAAGAAGTATCAGGCCCATTAACTTAGCTAAATTCCTTCTTTTCTCGATAATGGTGATTTTCAAGTTTTTTATGACAGTTATAAGAAGAAATATTAACTATAGATCGTAATGATATTTCTTTCAAAAACTTTATATATTATATCGTTTCTTTATATAGACAAAGCTCCGAACATAATAAAGGGTATTTTGAGAAAAAAAACAAAGGAAAAGCATTAAAGGTGAAAAATAATTTGAAAATAATGAAAAAATATATTCTATTCACAATTGGATTACTTATTTTGTCTGGTGGAGTATTTTTGCCAACTCTTGGACTGGCAATGCGAATAGACTTATTTCCTAGTAGGAGTAGTAGTTGTCCAATAGGTTGTGCAAATAGTATGAGGGTGCCCCCTCCATATGAAGAGGTATGGGGAAATGGTTACTATGTTTATATCGGATATGGAACAGTTTATGGCGATGTTTCAAATACATGGGTTAATGATGGTGATGTCGTTTGTCTTGTTACTGAATCCTCTGGAAATTTTCCAACATTAACTCATCGTATGATATTAAGATTGAACCTAGCTCATAAGATAAAGTATCGGTCTTTTCAAGTGAGTTTTTCAATGGATATATTGAATTTAAAGGATGTAGATGGATCTTTTAAAATTACAGTTCATTATACAAATGGGATCTCTGAAACAAAGTCAGTAAAAGAAGGAATGCATACTAGAAAACTCTTTTGGCCAAATTGGATTTGGTTCCCAAAGCATTTTAAGGTTGATTATGTCGTTTTCAGCTTTGCCAAAACAGATGGGAATATGTTAGGCTACAGTGCTTATATTGACTTTATCAGATTTTTCACTTAACAATAAAATCAGTTAGAAGCGAAGTATTACCCTGATCTTTGAATATTTCTAACTTCTTCTTTTTTCCAGTGTTAATCCAGCCCTTTGAAAAAAACTAGGGAAATATTACTTTGTTTTCTATTAAATTATCCAGACAAAGATTTAATAAATTTAAAAGGATATTTCCTAAGTACATAATTTTCTTAATGGTTTAAGAATTATCATAGTACAATCCATTGGTGAAAAAAATAATGAAATCCCCTATTGTATTCCAAATATCTGACCAACAATATATCTTAAAGAATTTAGTGAACGTTATAATCCTTATTGGGTGGTTAACTCTTGCTGCAGATTTGGTTCCTATTCTTGGACTGTTAACCTCAGCATTTCTATCAATGGCAATAACTATTATTACTATATTCATGTATAAATCGAAGAAATGGAATGTTAAATTTAGAACAACAGTTAGGTGGATGTTTCTACTATTTCTAATTCCTGGGCTTGTATTCTTCTTTCTTTACATAGTAAATGAAAATGATTTCATGCTAATTCTAGCAAGACCTTTCAATCTCCTAGAACCTGTCCCTGCAATTCCTTCTGCAGAGAAATTAGGATATTTAATTGGATTTCTGACCTTTCAAATCGTTACAGTGATGATCTTCGCAATTTTACTGTCTCAAAGGAGGAAAGTTATTTGGAAAATTGACACTTCAAATCAAATGCTTCTCGTAGTGTTTCATCATCCACTCTATCTAGAAACTCGAAGTATTCATTTCAAGGATATTTCAGATATAGAATTCGGAGCAGCAGCACCTTTTAAACGTCTTTTTACAAATACTCAAGAAATTAGTATTACTAGGTTTGGTACTTTTACTAAAACCCATGAAATATCTCTTGCAACAACTCCCATTTTTCTTATGATGAACAGTTTGATTGAAGTTGTACAAACTCTATCTAATAATGAGAAAATAACTTTCAAGTGGTTTCGGGAATTAGGTGATTATCTACAAAATAGTATTTTCACAAGGTATAAGATTAAAGAAGAATTAACTTTCCCATTACCCCCCACTGCACGATTGACTCGAGGTAAAAGATCAATTATTGATACATCATCAGATCAGCAATTAAATGAGAAATTAATATCTCATCCTTTACGAGGTGCATTCTATCGGACAAAGATAGGAACAATTTTGTTCGCTATTATTGGATTATCTTGTATTCCTATTTCAGCAGTATTAGCAAGCTATTACCTCAGACTTGGATATCAAAGTGTTTTTTTTCCCGAAGCGGGTTTTGACCATGGATTTAATGCAGAAGTACTGATAATCGGTGGATTATTCCTTGTTATATTTATTGCTGGATTTCGATTGCTTTTTGTCTCAATAATGATGTTATTTGGAAAAACCACCTTACAGTGGACAGAAAATGAGTTTTTAATTGGAACGAAGTGGCAAAATTTCAATAAAATCGATATAAACATTCCTTATGCACTCATCTGGGATGTATTTCCTCTACTTGAGTCTTTATCGACTGGTCTTGCTAAAATATGGGTAGAAACACCCTTTATCACCCTACCATTTTGGATTGAAGATCAACCAAATAGTAATCTAACAAACACAATTTTGGTAAATACTATCCATTCAGTCGAAAATTACAAGTTATCCCCAAAAAAAGAAAAAAAGGGTTTAGCTTAGAACATCATCAGAACCTTGAACCAAGCAAAGTAATATTGATTCCAAATTCCATCCGGGTCAAGATAATTCTTGATTCCATTCATGACAACTTTATAAATTGGCCAAGCAGCAATACCAAGACCAACAGCTAGAGATGTTGTTCCAGATTGAAATATTGCATAAATAGATGCTGCTATAGAAACACCTACCACAATCCAATCTAGCCAATTGGCGGTACTCATGACTGCTTCTATGACCTTTGTGACTCCAGTACAAAGGATTCGTAAAATCAAAGATGCCCAGTTAGCAATGCTAGCAATAGTGACACCACTGATGGTCTTTTGAGCAATTTGGGCGAGCCAGGTTATTTCAGAAGCTCCTCTTTTGAAGATCTTACTGAATGCATTACCTAACGCACTGACAAATCGTTGTCCATATTTAGCTATAACCCAAGAAATCCCCCAAATGAGAAGGGCTTGTACACATATAGTTATGATAAGGCTAACTCCAAACCATAACCACTCTTCACTCGACATATATGGAGAGCTGCTGCTGCTACTACTAGTAGAGCTGCCACCTCCGCCAGGATCCAACACAAACCTTAAAGACATTTCTGGTTGTCCAGCTTCAAGGGCGCCTAGTCGGTGAATAATGTTTTTTGCTGCTCGTTCTGGTGTATTATTACTTTTGGCAAATTGAGGGGCAGATTTTCCAATAAAATAATTAATGGAATTAGCTGCAAGAATACCATCAATTTGACCTTTAAAACCTAGGATGGTTTTTTTTGTGCTGAGCTTTGTTGCTTCATATGAATAACATGCTGCAAAGATATTAACTGGTGCAATGTTCAGAATAAGGTCTTGGTAACATACAACTTCTCCTTCAGTGTGGATTCCTTTTGAACTACCATGACCCACAAAAATTATGATGCTATGTGTACGGAGAGTTTCAATAAAGAATTGTATACTTTTGTAATTTACCGTGACTGCAGGAATCTCTTTTTGGAGTTCTGTGACAGTTACTTGTGTTTCTGGGGAGGAATGATCCATGTTGACTATCAAGGGAGTCATGGAAGGTGTTGAATAAGCTTGCACAAATGGAACAGCCATCAATACAGTTACAACGACTGATATGCAGACAAGTTTGGTGTAATAGCCCTTCCTGTTTTGGCTTCTGTATAGACTTACACAGGACATAGCTATCCCTTCATTATGTCCCAAACATGTTATTTAATAATAAAAACCACGTTTAAGGGACATAAATAATGATAACTAAACTATTTATAAAATTTTCGAAAAAAATACTAACTATATATTGCAAGGTTACATTAAAGGGTTATTATGAAGAAACTTTTTATCTGACTTAATTTGTATTTATGTAGTCATCGACGACAAAGTAATGTTACAATGTCTGATTGAAACGTTATTTAAGTAGAAATCTATTCATCAAGAGAAAGTAAATTATCTGGTGGTAGTTCCTCCCCTTTTTTCAATAGCTCCCTTCGAATTATTAGAGAAAGAACTCCAATAAAACTTAAACCTCCTAGAATACTAGTACTGAGGATAAGTACAATTTCGTCTCCTCCAATGTTTCTCGTGATAGAGGTGGTTATTTTACTGTCTTGTGTATTCGTTGTTGTATTGGTATTTATCGTAAAAGTCACAGATACAACTGCTTCATTCCCCACAGAGTCATTTCCATATACATGAAGAATGAAAGTACCATCTGAGAATGTCCGGTTCATTAGTTCATTCCATGACTGATTTGTGTCATCGATACTTTCTATATAATACCAATAGTTGTCTGCATTACCAGAGAAATTCATGTTAATTGTGTTGGTTGTATAAATCATTGGTAATGGAGAATCAATCACAAGATTAGGTGGAGTAGTATCAATACTGAATATTACACTTGCATGTCCTTCATTCCCAATAGAATCATTCCCATACACATGCAAAGTATAAATCCCGTCTGAAAGCGCTCGATCGGTGATTGCGGTCCAAGTTTGATTCGTTGTGTCGACATCTTCTATATAATACCAATAATGGTTAGAACCACCGAAGAGACTCAATGTTATTATATTGGTAGTATAAGTACCTGGAGTGGGAGAATTAATGGTTATAATGGGAGGAGTGTTATCCAAAGTAAAGATAATGGTGTTAATATACACATTTTCACCTTGGTCTACTACTACTAATGTAACATTATGTATTCCATCTAGTAAGTTTGAGAGGATTGATCCACTAGGGAGGATTGTAGTGTTTCTTATACCATCAATGTAAAATGTGATTTTGCCATTGGATACAGTATAGGTTAAAGTGACGTTTTTCTGCCTATATATCGTATTAATTGGACTAGTAATGTTTATCTTAGGAGGTATATAGGGTAGAATCAAGTATGTTTGACCTGCTTTTTCTCCTCCCTCTTCATCCCCACTAGCGCTAATCAAAATGTCAGCAAAACCGTCATTATTGACATCACCCGCACCTGCTACAGCCCATCCCGCTGCATCATAATTATCTTCCCCAATAAAGGAAGCATTGGCCTCAGATAGATCTGTGTCCACCCGCCATTGATTTGTTGGACGGCCAAGAATCAGGTACGCTTGTCCTGACCCGCTTCCCGCTTCCCAACTACCCCTTGCTCCAATTATAATATCATCAAAACCATCTTTATTGGTATCACCAACACTTGCCACTGCATTTCCTGAGTTATACAGGTTATCTTCTCCGATAAAGGAGGCGTTAGCTTCAGCTAGGTCTATATCCATTTGCCATTGATTTGTTGGGCGACCAAGAATCAAGTACGTCTGGCCTGCACCAAGTCCCCCCTCCTCATCATTATAAGCTCCAATCAGAATATCATCAAAACTATCATTATTAACGTCTCCAGCACCTGTCACAGCCCATCCCGAATAATCAAAGCCATCTTCCCCAATGAAGGAGGCATTGGCTTCAGCTAAGTCTACATCCATTCGCCATTGGTTGGTCGGCCGACCAAGAATCAAGTATGTCTGGCCTGCGCCAGTTCCTCCCTCCTCATCCCCGCTTGCTCCAATCACAATATCATCAAAATTATCATTATTGACGTCCCCTACTCCTGTAACGGACCATCCTGAACTATCAGCATAATCTTCTCCGATAAAAGAAGCATTAGCTTCAGCTAGGTCTATATCTATTTGCCATTGATTTGTCGGCCGACCAAGAATCAAGTATGTCTGGCCTGCATCATTTCCTCCCTCCTCATCCCCGCTTGCTCCAATCACTATATCATCATAACCATCATTATTAACATCACCAGCCCCCGCTACAGCAAAACCAGAATTGTCATGACTATCTTCCCCAATAAAGGAGACATCAGCTTCCGACAAGTTAATATCCATCTGCCAAAGAGCTGTTGAACGACCAAAGATAAGATATGTCTTTCCAGCGTTTTCTCCACCCTCATTATTTGATGTTGCTCCAATAATAATATCATCATAACCATCATTATTGACATCACCCACACCAGCCACGGCCCATCCAGATACATCCTCACTTTTTTCCCCAATGAATGAGGCGTTGACTTTACCTAGATTTATATCCATGTTCCACTCACTAGCAGAGAGTTGAGGGAATTTTGTAGTTTCATCTTTAATAAATGAAATAGGTCCTGATGTTTCATTATTAGAAACCAAAGGATGATAAAAACTGATTATCCCTTCTAGAATGAAAAAAAATGCTATCAGACAAGATATAACTATCATCTTAGAATTAATGGAATAATTTTTAATTGTTTTTCACTCCATGTTCATAATATTGTCCTTGCACATTTGATCAGTGAAAAATATTATTTTTGTGATTCGTCTTTGGTTTTTTTCACCATCTTAAGTTTTGCATTTTTGTGATTTTTGAATTCCTTTAATACTTTAAAGAAAAGATTTCAGACGATATTAAAAAAAGGAAAAAACTAAGTAAAATTGTTATTAAACATTTCTGTAAATATTGATCTATCTTCTTCAATTACTTTTACCTAGAATTCCTTTATTGTTAGTTTTTATCTATAATACAATGTCAATTTTCATTGATTCTTGTTCTTATCTATTATACGCTAATAATGAATACATATAGATAATTAATGATAAATTTAATAAAGTTTTCGAAAACAAAGTAATAATTGTCTATTAGTCATATTATATCAGAAAAGTGAATTAAGAAGTGGTAAACAACAATCATAACTTGTTTAATAGAATTTTTATTTTGCATATATTCAATATAAATCAAAAATCAGTGATTTAAGCAAAAATATGTTAATTAAATATTCTCTGTGCTAATTTATTCATTCAGAATGATCAAATAGATCTATTTTGTCATTTCGTAGATCACGATAAAGATTTCTAATCCATTTCTCTTTTACTATTCCTTTAAGCCCTAACCATGCCCAAAAAAAGAAATTTGAAACATCAATTTCTTGTATTCGATGATCTGGAATCCTTGTTATTGGTAGATCACGCCAAACTCGTTGAGATGCAAGTAACTTATATACTCGTAATAAATCTTCTTTTAGAAACAACTCCTCGGTATGACTCTCCAGTTGTCTAATTATTTTATCAAGTTGATCTAAAATTGTTTGCCAATAATCTTTTCTTTGAGACTTTTCTATAGCATCAGGTAATCCCTCTTTGAATACCATTCTTTGTAATATAATCCTAAACTTTGTTGTATCTGGCAAAGATTTAGATATCTCTTTGTAATGTTGAGTCATTGCCTGAGTCAATACTTCAATTAGGTCTTTGGCAAAATAGCGGGATTGTGGATTATTTATAACCTCTTGATAGCATTTTAATGCATTATCATAGTTTGAACCAAAAATTTTTTTCAAGATCTCATCAATTGAACGAAGATCAATACTTAATTTATTGAAAACTTCCTCAATGACCCCTCGTGATGTATTGATTAAATCTTCATCTTCTCTCTCATAAATTAGAAACACAGACAACGGGGTACCATATTCCAAAATCCGTTTATCATTTGAGAATTGATTATTAATCCGCCAATTATACCATATAGTCCTATTCCCAGTCACAGCTGAGTCAGGACCGCAAAGTTCGTTATATATTGTTTTTTGTTTTTCTGTATCTAACCCCTCAACCACCCTCAGTTGAAGTCGTAATGCTAGAGTAGTTAGATTCTCTTCTAAAAGATCCGTGGAAAAATAATCTAATATCACAGGCCCAGAATCTATAAATGTTTGAATAAACACCTGTTGAAAAATCCTTTGCAGTGACAATTCAAGTTACACTCTTATGAATTACATTTAATCCGATTCAACAAAGAATAAACCATGAAATATATCGTATTTACATACATTTCTTTTCCTTCTCAAAATAGTTTCTAAGAAATCTAATTGTGAACGAATGAACAAATTAAAGTTATTTTTATTTTTGCCTTAAAACATATTATCTTAATTTTTTTATTAATAAAATTTTTAAGAACATCTATTAAGGTCAAAGATGGAGTAAAAGATATGTCAGGGCGCAGAGATAAAACAGTACGAATTATTAAAGAGAATAATCCTGCTAATGCATATTTAGAACCAATTCCAGCTAATTCTTTTCTTAGGGTTCGCTTATTAAGATTATTCACTCAATCGGGATTACCAGACCTTGAAGCTCAAATATTGTTATCAATAATTCTTCATGGGGGAAAAATGAAAACAACATCTTTAGCAAGAGATCTAGATATAACGATACATCGTCTTCTTTCGGGTCTTCCAACTCTGGAAGCACTTGGTTTAACATCGATCTCACATCACCGTCCAAAAACAATAATATTGACCACTCCATTATCGGATATAATCCAGAGATTAGCACTTCAAAAGCTTGGTTCTCAACTTCTGGGTACTCCTCAAGATGCTCACGATCTTCTAAATAGGATTCACAAGAAATGTATAATAAGTCCTAAGGAAAAAAACCGTCTTAAAACACTGATTAATTATTTTCAGAATTTAAAGATTCTTAAAAACCGCATTGAGTCCCTTTTTCACCTTACGGATTTTGCATTTTCCTCCCTATTTCTCCAGAGCAATGAAAGCTTCATTTTAGCTTCTTTAATCAATGAAGGGGGTTATGTAGCCAAACGAAATTTCTTTAAAGAGAAAATTAAACCCTTTAAGAAAGAGGATATTCATACAGATCCTTCAATGATAAAGAAAGATTTGAATTATTTAGGATATTCTAATACTGAACAAACGAAAATTGCTACTCAAATAAAAATATTTTTTGAAGAGGGAAGAAATCAAATAACAATATCTGGAGAAAAGGACTTTAACATCATCTTGAGCGGTTTAAGCCTCTTTTGTCAAACTATTTTTAGTGGTTCGACAAAAGGACACGAATCTGGGAAGGAACGTCATCCAAAAGCAACTGTTGCTCTTGTACTAGTAAAATCACTAGATGAGATCGCAGATTCTCTTTATAAGCCTGTTAGAGAGTTTTACTCTGTTCATAAGGCCGATATTCAGCATTTAGAATATGCAATGAAGTACGTAAAATTCATTGATCCTGAAATCTTTCAATCAACTTTAAATTCATATGATTCTTTTATTAAAAGGTTAGAAAGGGAATTAAACTATGTGAAATATGTTAGAATAAATATCATCCACGACAGTTATCTAGAATTTATCTTACCAAGGATAATTGATAGTATAAATAAAAAATTTCGTCTTGAATTAATCGTTAATGAAGAATTAAAAGATAAATTCATCAATATCATAAAGAAAGAGTCACAATTAGAATTTATGACGCGAGGTATCCTTCCAGATGATAGTGTTGTCTTTCTTCCAGTTTTTGAGACACTAGACGGAAACATAATCATTATGACATATAAAGTTGAAAATAGTAGTTTAACATACTTTGAAGAGATATCACGAAATCGTCCTGCAACGTTTACTACACTTGATAGTGACGTAGAGATTGATTTGCTTCAATTTCAAGAAATTTTTCAAAAAAATCGAAATAATGTCATACATTTAAGTAGTTATATGATTAGATAGTAATAAGTGATTGATTATGGTCAATCCTGAACATTTAGCCCGAATAATTGGATCTCCTATAAAATTAGTACTTTGTGGATTGGATTTTGCTGGAAAGACTGCTCTTGTTTACCGTTGGAAAACTGGCAAATTTAATCCAAATCTAAGTCCTACTCTATCACCTACTTTAGAAAGTGTTTCGATAAGAGGAGGATTAGTTTCAGCTTCTGTGTTTGATTTAGGAGGACAAGAGAAGTTACGTAAGCAATGGAAAGCATATCTCGAAAAAGGGAATGCCGTTATCTTCGTCATAGACACGCATGATAAAGACAGATATCTTGAGATGAGAGATGAATTCAATACTCGCGTTCTTCCAGAATTAGGGGAGAAACCCTGTATAATTATTTGTAATAAACTAGATTTAATATATAAGAAAAATCAAAAACAACCAATCAATGAATTAACTAACGAAGTTGAGGAGTCCATTCAAAAATTACTACATTTATCTATCAAAAAGGACTTAATCGGGCAATTCGATGTGATTGCCACTTCTATGGTTAATGGGTTAGGATTAAAGAAAGTTGCTCAATTTCTACGTTTAAGACTGGCTTCAAGCTAAGTTTTAATAAAAATAGGATGATTTTCTTAGTGAAATTACCTCAATTCTTCATCTAATTAGCAGTGATTTTATTAATACTTTCTTGTAAGATTGTTTTAATTTGCATTTCTTTTTTTTACTCAGAGAATTCTTGTGAGTATTATACCCCAATAATACCGAAAATAACAACCACAATTACCGTCAATCCATTAGCCAATCCATGAGCGATAATAGCTGGCCATGTATTTTACAATTTTTGAGCAACATATGTCAAAGTAAGTGTGCCATTGAAGCGTGATCTTTTTGTTATTTATAATTTTCAGGAATTCCCCATTCTTCGACTTTATTGTATTTTTCCTTTTTTGATCGGAAGTGTACCCAAATCTGTGCCTTGTCAAGGAAAGGATTGGCAGCGAATAACTTCTGATCGCCATATCGAAAAGCTTCAAACACTAAGGGTAATTCTTGACGAAAAATTTTATCTCGAAACTTTATTGGACCAATTCCCCCACTGATTTGACAATAGACATGGAGTGAAAATATTTCTTCGGTTTTCACCCATTCCGCCAACACCTCATCACGCATTATTCGTGTTTGCCATCTTTTCAGTTGTTTTTTGATAAATTCATTTGCAATGGTTAAAAATAAATCTCCTGTCCGATCTGAATGTGTTAATGTATAGCAGCGAGGTATTATAGGTGAATCAGCGGTTGTTGGGGGCGAAATTGTTACATGTAGTTTATTAGGATTCAAACGGTTCAAGTTAAAAACCCAGTTCTTAATCTTTAAAGTGATGAAAGGATGCATTTCAGAACGCATTAATCCTTGTTCTTAATCGATTCCTCAAAGAAATCAGAATTTTCTTTGCTAAACCCATGTTCGTATGAGTCACTGGAACCAATTTTTAACACTTTTTTACCTTGGATTTGCAGGTGGAATCACAGGCTTCGTCTTAACATGTCCTTCTATACCTTTAATTTATTATCTTTTAAAAACCATACCTCCAAGTAGAAACAGCAGAAATAAAGAAGTCATTTCTTTCTGATATTAAATTAATTTCCAAAAAGTACTTAGTAAAGAAACTTCAAATCAGTGGTAGATTTTTCTTTTATACTTAAACCTGGTAACCTTATCAGAGGAATATTTTAGAGGAGTTAAAAAGATATTTAGATAATTCTCATCTTCATATTGTGGCAGATTACAATGAAGATATCTACAATAACAACAAAGAATGCAGAGTTACTTTTTACGAACCTATTGTAGGATTTAATTTTTTAGATTTGGCTTTCATCTCTTAGCTAAGATGTTTTTCAAGTAAGTATTTTCCTACTTCAAGCCCTGATCGCAGTGCTGAGGGAACGCCGCTTCCTTTTATACTCGACCCCACGAGAAAGAGATTGTCAATTGGCGTTTTAAAACTTGGAAGTTCTTGAAAGCTAAATGGACCGAACCACGCGCCATCTGTTACTTGAACATACCGTTCAAATGTCAATGGAGTGGCCAATTCTTTCACTATAATATGTTCTCGTAATCTTGGAATAACTGATTCAATTTTCGTTATCAGTTTATCAGTCAACTCCTCTTTATAACTGTTGTACTCATCTCCTCTTACGAGATTTGGTCCAGCACGCCAATAATTTTCCCAATTATAGGGTTGAAAAATAAATGCTAGTAAAGAATCCCCTTTCTGGCTTTTTAGCGAAGGATCAATATTACTTGGTATTCTTATTGCCAATTTATCTAGCGTGAATTCATTGTTATTTACCTTTTCTACAACATTTAAATCGCAACCAATTTGGAAATGAGAAGGATACTTGGATAAATCTACATCAACACCTAAAAAAAGCATTATTCCTGTTACTGATTGTCTTAATTCGTCAATCGATTGCCAATACTCTTCTGGAAAGTATTGTTTTCCTACATATTGTAAAATAGTCTTTTTTACGTCTGCATTAGATATTATGAATTTCCCTTCAAAAGTTATTCCATCAAGCAGTTTGACACCCACTGTTCTTCCTTTATTCATAATAATTTTTCTGACCATTGATTTATAAACTATTTTTCCCCCTTTTTGTACGTAGAAATCAGCTAAATGATCGGAAAACGCTTGCATACCACCTTTAGGGTAAAATACTCCTTCTTCAAGAACCCCAATTATAATGTGGGCTATGTGAATAGCTGGAGTTTCACTTGGGGTTGCACCAAACCATAAACAAAACAGATTGAAAGCATCAATGATGTCTTCAGAAGTCACAAACTCCTTGATAAACTCAATATAAGGCTTGTTTTGCTCTGGAACTGGCTTTCCGTTTTGTTGTTCTTGTATTATTGATTTACATCTCTTTAAAAAACGTTCAAACCCTTCCTTCTGATCTGGATATTGAATTTCGATCTCTTTCAAAAGAGCTTCTCTAGTTGTATACAATGAAAATTCTTTATCTTCGTAATAATAATGCTCCAGTGGATCTTCTCTTAAAAATTTATGTTCAAACCCTAATTCCCCTAAAGCTAGTCTTAAGCTTCCCGAATCATCCATTCCCATAATTCCTTCTGCTCCTCCATCAAAGTAAAAGCCTTTCCGCTTGAAACCTGTGACATATCCCCCTGGTTGGGTGTGTTGTTCCAGAATAACTGTTTTTAAATTCGAATTTTTAGTTTGTAGGTATATCCCAGCCCCTAGACCTCCCATCCCAGCTCCAATTATTATAACATCGTATATTGATCCATTCAAGTGAATATTCACCACTTTGACGAGTAGGTACTTCATATCATTTATATTCTTACTTATTGATTAAATACCTGAATATAGCTTTTCTCTAGTAGATCTCGCCTTCTTTGACGTAAATCAATATTGAAGTATAATAACTAAACCAAAATAGTAACAAAAATTATGAGTGTTATAACCATTATAAGCATCATAACATTTTCTAGTTCAAAAAAATTTGTTTTTCTCAAATTCTCTTTTTTATCCTCAAATTCTATTATTCTCAAGGGAATGTATTGTTTATGACCTAGTAGTTGTGTTTGTCTTTTTAAGTAATCTTTATTGAGTAAAAGTATTTGATCTTGCGATTCCATTTCTGCTTGTTTCTGTAATTCTTTTTGAAAAAATTTTCGTTTTCTCTCTTTCTGCCTTTGAATATTTCGAAAGCTTATTCTTCTATCGTTTTTTCCTCTATTTCCGCAAAAGTTCTTTATTCTAATTCTCTTTTTTTTGTCATGAGTTAGGTTATTTAGATTTTTAATACTTGATACAAGATCATTTATCCATGATATACGTGAACCACACATTTGACATTGACTTAAGCCCTTATAAGTTAGTGAATCTAAGATATTTTTGCAATGGGGACACTCTAATACAAAAGAATCCCCACGAATATAGGATGGTCGAATTTTTCCTTTCTGTTTCCTTTGATTTGAAATAATACGGTTTTTTGAGATATCTTTGCTAATTGCGGAATGAAAGGCTTTGATATCGTCAAAAGAATATATATTATGATTTCCAATTCTTCTTTTACATATAGGACATTGTTTTCTTATTTTCAACCATAGAGATAAATGTTTATGATGATAAATCGTTTGACAATCTGAACAAATGACTATTTCTTCATTTTTCGTAATACTTCTTCTACAGATACAGCATTCATTTATTTTTCGGAGCTTCTGTTGTTGGATAACTATATGTGAAAATACTAAAAGTGTGGTAACTAATAAAATACAGACAGGATT
>JAHQWW010000081.1 GCA_029856365.1 Candidatus Hodarchaeota archaeon | reverse complement strand
TAACTAAATTAAATGCCGTAAAAGGCTGGTTTAGATTACAAAAATATATGATACCATATGACAACACGGGGATTTGCCATAGTAATAATGTTGAAATTCTGATGGCTGGATTAGCACCAATAATTTTTAAAGAATACTAATCATGTAAATGTGAATCCCATGTTAAAAGTTGTTTCTTTTGATGTGGTTGGCACCCTCCTAGATTCTAGCTTTGAAGATCATGTTTGGAATACAATGATTCCCCAATTATATGCTAGGAAACAAGCCATGAACTTTGAGGAAGCAAAAGAATTTATTCTAAGAGAATACAATAATGTCGGAAATAGGGACATAAGATGGTATCTACCTTCATACTGGTTCAAACATTTCAATTTAGATGAAGATCCAATAGAAGTTTTTAAATCTCATATCAATAAAGTAAAATTTTACCCAGAAACCGAGTCAGTGGTAAAAAAACTCAGTCAGAAATATGATTTAATCATTCTTAGCGGAACGACGAGAGAAATAATTGAAATTATGATCGAGAAGGTTAGACATTATTTCAAACATATTTTTTCTGCTATATCGGATAGAAACGAAATTAAGAAGACGCCTCAAATGTTTGAAATGATCTGTAAGATTTTAGATACTGAACCTAATAAAATAGCACACGTTGGCGATAACTGGTATTCTGATTTCATTTCTCCAAGAAAAATAGGAATTAAGAGCTTCCACCTGGACAGAACTGGGAAAAAGAGCGGAAAATTTGTGATCAGAGATTTAAACGAGCTAGAAGATCGCTTGATTATCTTTCAAGGTATTTAGAACGCATTTCAAACTATGTTTATTGTAAAAAGCTTTATTCCTAGTGAATTACCATCTTTGTGGGTTGGTTTATGAATACTCAATTTATTAAGGATAACGGAACATGAGTAAATACAGATTTATAAGCAAGAATTACCAAGAACAGAATCACTCATAAAAATCACAGAAAAAGAAAAACACCTCAGAAACAAGGAGAAACAAACACCCGTGACAGAGAAAAATATAATATTCATTGGAAATAAGCCTGCAACAGCGTATGTTATGGCCTGCGTGATTCAATTTAACAGTGGAGCGAAGACGATTGTCCTGAAAGCACGTGGAAGAGCAATAAGTCGCACTGTCGACGTAGCAGAAATCTTGTGTAAACGATTTATGAAGGATTTAGTTGAGGTCACAAACATTCAAATAAACACAGAACAATTAGAAAACAGTGAAGGAAAGTTATTGAACCTCAGTGCGATCGAAATTACTATCAAGAAGATTTAGAGTTTTCTTATCATAAATCAATCCAATCAAAAAAAATAACTCGCCTGACTGACATCATTATTACTACAAATTTTCAGGTCACATTGGTTCTGGTTTGGTTCACATCTAATAAAACGGATACATTTACCTAGCATAACTCTGGTTGAAGACAGTAATTTTGCAATTTATTGCAAAATTACCAAAATCTTGATAATAGTATCAAGATTTTTTTAAAAGGGGAAGCATGATTTGACTTTTTCCAAAGTCAAAACAGAATATTTGTTATTTATTTAGTATGAAGAAGGGACGTAACAAGCTATTTTCCTTGTATTCCCATCAGATGATACTTCTATCGTATCTTTTTTGATTAAACGATTATTACGCATTGTATTCAGAATAAAACCAACAATAGCGAAAGGAAGATCAAAGGATAGTGATATCGAAAACTGCGTACATTTCGTAGAAGGACAATCCAAGTGTTGTTTCAAATAATCTAGGATTTCTAAGTGTTTTCTGGCTGTTTCAGAATTATAATCCTTTGTGAGGATATAATAATCAAAAAACTTGAATTCTTTTCGGACAACCCCCTCTTTTTCTAATTCTTCCAAGTTTTCATGAACTTGGGCTATACTTAATTCCAATGATTCAGCTATTGTATCAGGATGACGTTCTTTTGTGTTGTGTATGTTTTTTTCTAAATATAATTGAATAAGATTTTTCCAAGTGACTTCTTTCTTTTCTTTTGTCTTTCTTTTAGTTTTTTTCCTTGGTATTCTTAATTTTTGCTCGCAGGTTGAACAAACACTGTTAACAATCTCTAATTTAATTAATCCTTTTTGTGCCATGACCTCAATAACATTCAATCTCACATCATGGTTAAGAGTTCCATACCACCTATTTAAATAGTCAAGAACTCCACGATTATTAGCTGCTTCTTTGGTATGTGAACCAAATGGAGTATTCCATTCTTCAATGGCTTTAAGTATCGGTTCTAATGTCACACTAAGCATGAATCGACATTCTTTCTGAGTAAATATAATAACACGAGGTTTTTTCGTAATTTTAACTTCATCAGAATAGTCTTGATTAAGAATCCACCCCCATACTTCAGTAATGATCTTCTTGGTAGTAACAACTGGAAATCTACATGAAGAACAAATTTTCACTTGATGATCACCTTATGAAGGGTAAACTTTTACTAGATTTTTTTAAAATTTATAAATTGAACCAAAAATTACAGTTAAATGATTTTCTCTATTGCAAATGAAGGAATCAAGAAAATTTTCTGACCGTCTAATATCCATTAAATTGTTCAGGATGATCTCATGAAAGAGAATGAAGTTTTCATTTTGCATAATGGGAAAAAGCTTGGTTATGCTAAATATGGAGCTGACGAAGGAACACCTGTATTTCATTTTCATGGTACGGGGAGTTCTCGCTTGGAGGGGAAGCTTTTCCATGCAAAAGGATTAGAAAAAAATATACAAATAATTATTATAGATCGTCCAGGATTTGGTCTATCTGATTTTCAAAATAGAAAGTTGTTAGATTGGCCTGATACAGTTTTAGAACTTGCAAAATTCTTGGGAATCGAAAAATTCTCTACTATGGGTATCTCTGGAGGAGGACCACATGCTATTGTATGTGCGTACAAGATTCCCGAAAAATTACGTAATTGTATATCTATTGGTACCCCTGGACCACCAGAAATTGGTACAAAGCATTTTCCACGGTTATTAAGAGCACAAGGGTGGATATTCAAGCATTTTCCATTCATTTATAGCCAATACATGAAGATGATATCAAAGACTAGCTCTGATTCCGAGCGATTAAAGGACTTTACACGAAAACATCAGAAACGATATCCACCAGCAGACGCTAAATTTATACTTAAAGATGAAGGAAACTACTTACCTCTCATTTCAAGAGCAATTAAAGAAGGTACACAATATACTCTAAATGGTGCAGTCCAGGAAATGAAAATCTTTTCATCAACATGGGGATTTCAATTAGAAGACATCTCTCCTAATCAAAAAATTATTCTTTGGCATGGAGAAGATGATCTTACTTTTAATGCGGTTAAAGAAATGAGTGAAATCATTCCAAGCTGTGAAACAAAATTTTTTCCAGATGAAGGACATTTTTCCGTTTATATGAACCATTTAGAAGAATTATGTCGCTATTTACTCTTATAATTACTAAATTTTGAGTAGGATAACTTTACTGGAACTCATGAAGGGGAAACCAAAGTTTAAATTCACCGTCATTAAAAAACGATTCACTGGTAAAGATGGATGATTAAAGAGTATGAATGTTGAAAAAGTGACTGCTTTCATCACTCGAAAGAGAAATCAGTATTGTGAACTTCTTCTAATTCAACATCCAAATGCAGGAATACAAATCCCAGCAGGTACTGTGGAAAAAGAAGAGAATGTAAAAGAAGCTCTGATGAGGGAGGTTACGGAGGAGACTGGATTAAGAAAAATAGCAATCATGGCATATCTTGGCTTTAAAGATTATATTCTGTCACATAATCAATTTCTTACCTCAGAGAAATCAAAGGTTTATTCTCGTCCAGATTCTAACAGCCCTGATTTGATTGACCTCAAAAGGGGAATTACTGTTATAACTAATCGTACAATTAACAATTTCTCACAAATAACTTATAGTGAATATGATAAATACCCAAATCCTCAATTTGTAACGTATTCAATAACAGGTTGGGTTTTAACAAATATTCTTGCTAAAGAAATCAGGAGACATTTTTTCATCTGGAAATAAATGAAAAAGTTCAGGATGAATGGGAAAAATTGGCAAATAACCATATATTTAGGCTATTTTGGTCACCATTGACAAGTTTACCTGAAATAGTGGATTCACAACAACAATGGCTTGAATTTGTAAGAGAAGCTGGATATAGCTTTTATTGAACGCTAATTTATCCATTTATAAATCCCTAAACCACTACTTCATAATCATGTCAAGAAAAATAATTTCAAGATACGTAAATGTCTTTGATTAATCCTCAATTCCTAAGATGGCTTTCATAATAGTAACCACATTCGGAGGATAAACGGCCCAAGCAGCAGCAACAGCTCGATTGATTCAAAATTTTAGTATAATGAATCCACTAACACATCTAAATGAAGCTTGGCCAACTTTACTACTAAACAATGGAACATTAGAAGTTTCTACAATTATTGGAATTGGTCTTATGTGGCGATTAACTTGAAGAATGCAAGAATAGGTGAAATAAGTATAATTAAAGAAAAACTGATCAAATCTCCTTTAAATCCTTTCTATTTTGAAAATCACAGGTCGAAACCAATCTGTACAGCCAGTTATAACCATTCCTCGGCGTTTCATTCCAGGTATGTCACATCCAAGTGCCACAGTCAATATATCCTTTCGTATATCAGCCCAAGCCCAAGCACAGAAATCTTTTGGTGGTTGGGAGAAGGCTGCGTCTCCTTCTAAGATAAACTCTTGGTTATCTTGAAAAATCTCACAGAGCTTCATATGATCTATATATTTATCATCTGCATACTTATTAATTAAATCTTGATCTAGAGTTCTTTTAATCACAGTAATTTTGCACTTTGCTATTCCTGATGACAACTTAAAACCTCTTTTTAGCAATTTATTCCTCCATTCTTCCCCTTTGTATATTAGTGGGGAATATTTTATTAACAATATACCACTTGTCTTCAACCTTTAACATGTGATAAAAATCAATATACTTCTCTGTTATCTTATTTTCAGTTCTAAATGTCAAGTTTATTATCACTGAAGCTGCATTGCCAATGATATTTAGAGATTCAATTGTATAGCTAGCAGTTGAAGACTCGAAATCTTCTCCTTTAGCTTTCGCCTGTTTAGCCATTTCTTTCCAATGATCTCTATAAACATATTGAACAACGCCTTTTACAGAGCCACAACTTAATGCTTTCTCGAAAAATATTTCACTTATTTTATTATAATCCAATAATCGAAGTCCTTCTACAAAAATATCTAAAGATTTTTGTATATTTTCAACTTCTGATGTTTTCATACAGAATCATTCCCTTAGATAATGATAATTCAATAGTAAATGGATGAAACATCCATTTGATACTTCTTTACACACATTTTTCTTTAAAACATAATGATGAAGGCAAACGAAAAGTACGCAGTTCGTTATTCGATAAATATCTGTGAAAATCCATCTAAATCCTTTCTTAAATAGTACTTTTTAACTTCTGTTTTAACCCTAATTTCTCTCCTGTTTCCTCAGATAAAAGAAATTTAATTGATATTGATAATTTCAATCATTTTTGCATTAGTGAAAAAGCTTTTAAGGATTTAGTATATTACTGAATGGTAAATTATCCTCAAAGATTCTCCTCAATTCATATTCTTAAGAGAAATATGGTTTAAATTGGCTTATTGTCAGCAAAATACACCGTTAGTGATCACATCATGAGAATAGATCAAAAATATTTTCAGATTCAAGAATCAGGGATTTAACTTGACCAACATTGCATATAAAAAAATAACTGATCGTACTCTAGTTGCAACTTCTGAGGATTTTATAGCAGGAGCGATTTCGTTAGATAACTTCAGTTTAGTAATTGATTCTACATTATTTCCTTCAACTGGCAGATTATTACGTAATCAAGTTGAAAAAGTTTTCAAACTGCCGATAAGGTTCCTTTTTATAACCCACTATCATGGTGATCATCTATGGGGGGTCCCTGCTTTTAATGATGTGATTTTTCTCGGATCAGAACTACTTATTGAGAATATTATAGCTGAAAGAGAAATTCAACTAATTAGATTTGAAGAATGGAGGAAAAGAGAACCTAAAAAGGCTCATTTAATAGATGAAATTGATATCTCCTTCCTTCCTCATATTACTTTTACGAATGGGATAGAAATTCGAGACGGGAAATTGGTTGTTGAGCTTAACCATTGCGGAGGCCATACCTCATGTTCTTCTTATGCTTATTTTCCTCATGAAAAAGTACTATTTATTGGAGACTTGATTTTTGCTAAACAATGGCCTTGGGCTGGTGATCCAACTTGTAATCCTGATAAGTGGATTAATGCTCTCCAAGAAATAATGAACCTAGATGTTGAAACAATCATCCCTGGACACGGGCCTATTGTATCTAAAGAGGAAGTAGAAGTGTACGTGAACTTTCTAAAGAAATTAAAAGAAGAAACAATTACTATTCTCGAAAATGAGAAGGGAGTTGAATGTATCAAGATTCCTCCTTTTTATAAAGACAATACGCCTAGAGAATGGGTGAAGAAAGCTACACTCGAATATTTTTACAATTATTATGGCAACCAACTTGGATAAAAAAATATAGAAAGTAAGAGAAATGATAAAAATCAACGACATTTCACTTACGAGAAGAAAAATCTTACAAACTTCTCTTCTAATTCTAATTTTTTCAATGTTTAATCTTTGTGAGATTTCTAGGTTGATTCAGGTGAATTCAATCCCTCAAAGGATTATGAATGCTCCATTATTAGGACGTTATGGCCATAGTTTAGTGTACGATCCAGAAAACCAGCAAATAATTCTGTTTGGGGGCTACAATATGGAGAACGGAGAATTAGATGACATGTGGGTATATGATTGCACTAATAATATTTGGCGTGAGCTACATCTTGCTAAAAAACCACTGGCTAGGTCAGGTCAAGAAATGGTTTATGATTCAATAAATCGAAAGTTCATTCTTTTTGGAGGGAGCACACGATATGGGTGGAGTAACGATACGTGGATTTATGATTCTGCAGCTAAGACTTGGACCGAGGTATTTCCAAAAAATAGGCCATCCCCAAGAGGGTCTGTTTCAATGTATTTTGACCCTGATATTGGCCAAACAATCCTTTTTGGAGGATATATAGAGGAACTCGAAGGAGCAGATGAAACATGGACATATGATTATGACGATAACATATGGAATCTCCTTAATATCTCCGTTAAACCTCGTCCACGATATGGTAGCCGTATGATATATGATCCTGTGAATCAAAGGGGAGTTCTTTTCGGAGGGCGAATAATTGGATATTATAAGTTGAATGATACCTGGGAATTTAATCTATTAAATTATTCATGGACTCAGTTAGATCTTCCAGAACATCCAAGTCCTCGGTATTGGCACGATATGGTTTATGATTCGGCTAAACAAGTAATTATGTTATTCGGTGGATCTATAAAAGGGGGGTTATCCCAAGAGACATGGATTTTCAATGTTACATCAAATCGCTGGATTCAGATGAATCCAGAAGTAAGTCCCTCTAATAGATCCTTTCATAAATTGGTTTATGATTCTGAGAATGGTAAGGTTATAATGTTCGGAGGGGTAAAAAGTGGATATTCTGAAACATATAACGATACTTGGATCTATTCCTTTGATGAAAATAATTGGACCAAACAGAAACCTCAGATAGTAGAGTATTCACCCGTTCCTTGTTTTAATATTCCGATAATAACATCTAGCTTAATCACTCTTTATATTCTCAATACAAAGAAAAGACGACTCCAAAGAAGTAGAAAAATGAAATAATTTTTCAACTATGTTCTAAATAAGAGGTTTGCACTTGAAAAAAGTTAAGATAACGGTAATAAAGAAATTTGATCCTAAAGAAATCTTCGGGCATGAAATAATTAGACAATCCACTGGTAAACCGATACCTATGTGCAGCATGGAAAAAGGAAAAGAATACTTTGTAGAGAACATTTATGAAATGCCTGATGATTTTTGTCCCCGTGTATGGTATGAGACACATGATATCATCACGATGTTTTTTTATGGTGGTGATTTCGAATATCCAGAGCCTGGAGTAACGTATGTTCCATGTAATGACGGTGTGAGACCAGTCATATTTAAAATAGAAAAAATAAGCTAGGGTTCTTGTTAATAATGTGAGCGGAACAAATTAAAAATTTCTATTACAAGGATGAAATATTGGAATGGATAATGAAATGAACTCTTCTTTTTCTCAAAGGGTGAAGGATATTATTAAGAAGATCCCCACTGGCAAGGTTGCCACATATGGTCAGATTGCTACATATGCGGGTAATCCTCGCGCTTCACGTCAAGTTGCTTGGATATTACATTCCTCATCGCAAAAAGACAACCTCCCTTGGCATAGAGTAATTAACAGTAAGGGACGAATATCGTTACCTCATACTGGTGGTTATGAAACTCAAAAAGGGTTGTTAGAGAAAGAAGGCATTATTTTTGATTCAAATGACAAAATTAATTTTGATTTATATCTTTGGGAAATTTTTGAGAAATAGCAGATTAAACCTGAGCCTGAATGTAAACTCCTTCAAGTTTGACTCATCAATTTTTCCCGATTAAAGAGAGAAAGTGCAAGCTTGTAAGTGAGAAAGTCAAACACTCCTAAGATTAAAATCCCTATTATTATCAACCAGATATTAATAAATATGATAATGAGTTGACCAGTGATCAGAAATAGGGCAGGCAACACAAAAAATCCTGTTAACTGCTGAGCATCACGAGTAGATGAAACTCGAGAACTGATCATAACAATGAATGTAGTAGTACCAAAACCGAGGAGGGGAGTGAAAAGAGCCATCACAAGAATAAATTGAAAATTTGGAAGATAAAGTCTTCCTAAATAAGGGAAAGTAATGAAGTCAACAATTAATGTATAGAGAATCCCCATAATTGAAGTTAATATCAGAACAGGAATAAGTGTGGAGCTAATCTTTGCTAATAAGATTTCAGAGTCAGTTACAGGTAAGATTAACAATCCTTCTATCGTTTGCCTCTCTTTCTCACCAACTATTGTGTCAGCACTAACAAAACTAGCAATCATTACAGGAACAAGAAGAAGAAAAACTTGGCCAAATATTGATGCAATAATTAATATCTGAGCTTTATCAGAAAGCTGATTCCAATCTGAAGTTATTGGAGGCAATAAATCAGTGAATACGTCAAATCCAATGTCCGTGGTTCCCATAGGAGCATAGCTCATTGAAAGCATGAAAATAACTGGAACACCAAGGGCTAAAAGCAACGGTAAAATCGTAGTTGATAAGAGGATTTGCTTCGATCGAAAAGCCTCTGCCCAATCTTTTTTTATCAACTCCCAAATCAGTTTAAGCTGCATCATGATTCAAAACTCCATTAGAAGAATCCATTATATGTTTATAAACGTCCTCGAGAGATTTTTTAACAGGTCGTACTTCTAGTATAGAAGCGCCAGAATCAACAAGTGTTTTGACGATTGTGGGAGTAGTAATATTCATATTATCTAATTCAAATTCAATCGAACTTCCATTATTTAGAATATGAGTAGAAATAACTCCATCGATTTTTGATGTTAATTTCTGATATTCTGACACTTTATTCTTGCAAGTAATGACTAATTTGGAGACTTTTGAGACCTTTGATTGAAGTTCGTAAGTACTACCAATCGTTAATAATATCCCCTTATCTATCACACCAATCTTAGTTGACAACTTCTCCGCTTCGGGTAAATTATGCGTTGTTAGGAAGATCGTTGTGTCGAGGTCAGCAGCTACCATTTCTATCGTTTCTCTTACGCTAGATTGAGCTAAAGGATCTAATCCCGCGGTTGGTTCATCTAGAAACATGATTGGAGGTGAGTGAACCATAGCGCGCAAAATACCCAATTTCTGCTTCATTCCTTTACTATATGAACCTGCTGGAGAGTCAAGCCTTTTAAGCAAATCAAACTGTTTTGCCAATTCATTAATACGACGTGTCGCTTCCTCATGAGTTAACCCGTACATTTTTGCAAAAAAAGTTAGATTCTTTCTCGCAGATAATCGTAAGTAGAGGTTAGGCCTATCAGTAAGAACACCCATATTTTTACGAAGTTCTTGTGGATTCTTTAAGATATCATATCCGTAAACTGTTGCAAAACCACTCGTTGGTCTTAGAAGCGTTGTTAATAATCTAACTGTGGTTGTTTTTCCAGCTCCATTAGGGCCTAAAAAGCTAAAAATTTCACCTTCTTTAATAGCAAAAGAAATCCGATTTACTGCTATTATATCTGGTGGAAAAACTTTGGAAAGTTCTTTTGCTTCTATAGCTATCCCCATTGTTTTTTCACCTCTTAGATTGTATTATTATCCTATAATATAGTTTGAGAATCTATCATAACTGATAAATACAAGTATTATGGCAATTAACACTGCAATAAAGCTGTTTTATAAGTCTATTGATAATGATATGTCTTGAAATTCAGTAAAAAATCTTTTACCATGAGGAAAAATATTTTTACAGTAACTAAAGAAATTTTTACTGTAAAAATTACAAAAAATATAATCTTGTACTAAACCAGCATTAAGTTAAATACTAATTCTGGAGATAAAACATGCCACAATTAGTTGAAGGAGGTAAATATGTTTTTGGATGGTCGCTTGTTCAGAAAATTGGAAAAATACTGATACCAAAAGAAGCGTGTGACGAATATACATTTAATGATTGTGATAAAATTATTCTTTTACCTGGAAGTTCAACGTCAGGTGGATTTGGTATAACCAAAGTTGATCAGCTTAAGAAAGGGCCTTTTAAAGAGACATTAAATCTTCTTAATTATTCAGAGGTAGAGGATTCCTTTAAAATCCCTGAATTAAAACTAAAGAAATATAAAAATAATAAATATTTTTGTTGGGCGAGATTAGATAAAAATGGATATTTCATTCTCTCTCCTGAAATCCTCAATGTATATGGAGTGAAAATAGGAGATAGAGTGCTTGTGGTCAAAGGAAGTGGCCGTGCACTTGGTTTTATCATCAGAGGGCCAATTATTAAAATAGCAAAAATGCATCCCGAATTAAAAATATTCAAATAGGAAAACTCTGGCGAATTCGTAGATTATCTAAGATGAAGTTAGGTACTTGGTTAATGAATTTGAGGGTAAAAGATGGAAGATAAAAATACCGATAACCAAAAAAATGTAGGAATAGGTGAGATATCTCAAAACTTCCAAGTATCTATCCCACCAGAAGTGCGAAAAAAACTAAAACTGAAAGTAGGGGATTGTTTAACGTTCGTGGAGAAGAATGAAGAGATAATTATATCGAAAGCAGTAGAAATGAGTCAATTAGATGACTTAATTCAGGATTTAGTTACTATCGCCCTCCAAGATGGTGAAATTACTAAAGAAGAAAAAAAGATGATTAAATCTATTTATGAAAACATAGCTAATTTTAAACAAGCCTATAGAAAGGCATGGGAGGATGAAATGATTACTCCAGAAGAAAAGAACATATTAACGCATTTATGGAAAAGAATTTATGATAAAACAGCTGAAAACATCCAAAAAGATAATAGAATCACATTAGACGAAATGAAATTATTGCTGAGCGTCTTTAGGACAATTTATCACCCTGAGATGTGATTACTTGATTAGTGGGATTGAAGAGGAAAGTTAGTTTCATTTCGTCCTTCTTAGAAGATAAATCATTAGCTGAGTGCATCAGAAGAGGGCAAGCAACTTCAGTAATAAAAATTCAAGGATTAGGAGCCCAAACTCCCCTCCCTACAAAACAGGAGGTAAATGAATTCTTACATAATTTTAATCATGATTCTAGTGTCTAGATCTTTGTTGTTTCGTTGTATTAGATTTGAACGTTTTCTAAGAAAAAAATATCATTACAAAATAATTAGTTAAATTTATTCAATTTTTCCACCCTTTAGAAACAGTGCCTTAGGAAACTATTTAAGTAAAGGTGATAATAAACGGAAAATACTAAAATTACCGAGAATGATCAAAAATGGAAGAACAGATTTGGCATAAATACAAATGGCCTGAAACGGTCAAAAAATCCTTAGAACCCTATCCCAATGAGCCCCTTCACAAAATACTGGAAGATATTGCAGCAAAAAGTGGTGATTTACCGTACTTAAAGTTTATGGGAACAACGACAACCTTTACAGAAACAAACACAATGGCAAATCAAGTTGCGAATTATCTTATAAGCAAAGGAGTAAAAAAAGGTGATAAAGTTGCAATGTTCTTACCTAATACGCCTCATTACCCAATCATCTTTTTTGGGATCTTGAAAGCAGGAGCTACATGTGTTACATGTAATCCTACTTATACTGCGGATGAACTAAACTATCAACTTAAGGATTCAGAAGCAGTCATGGTATTTGCCTTTGATCATGAGAAATTTGCTCCTTCAACTTACAAAGCAATTAAAGGAACGCAAGTTAAGCACGTGGTCATTTGCCAGACAAAGGATTTTCTTCCTAAGCTAAAAGCGATAATTGGAGGATTACTTGGAAAAGTACCCAAGAGTCCTTTTTATGAAGATGCAATTACCTCATTTTTCTCCGAAATTCTGGTTTATGAGCCAACAAAACCTAAGGTGGAAATTAATCCTGATGAAGACTTAGCTATGCTTATTTATACTGGTGGCACCACAGGCTTGCCAAAAGGAGTAATGCTATCGCATAAGAATATCTATTCTAACGTTTTACAAATAAATGAATATGTTAGGATAGATCCAGAGGAGACAGGGGAATCACAATCCTTTCGTCATGGGAAAGAAGTCTTCATTGGTGCCCTTCCATGGTATCATTCATATGGGCTCACTCTTACGATGATTGGAGGAGCTTATATTGCTGCAACAGTAATCCCTATCCCAGATCCTCGTGCTGGGAAACCTCCACTTTCAGTAATACTAGAAGCAATTAATGATTATAGAGGAACTGTCCTCCATGCTGTCCCAACGATATATTCAGCAATTGTAAACCATCCGAACGTTGATAAATACGATCTTACTTCAGTTATCGGTTGTGGTTCAGGAGCAGCGCCGTTAGCGCCAGAATTAGCCAAAGAATTTGAAAGGATAACTAATAGTTGGATCGTAGAGGGATATGGACTTTCAGAAACATCCCCAGTGACGCATATGAACCCAACAAATAAAATTCAAAGAAAGTTTGGAACAGTTGGACTTCCAATGCCTGATACATATGTCAAAATTGTAGATTTAGACACGGGATTGAAAGAATTACCCCAAGGAGAAAATGGAGAAATAGCGCTCTCTGGTCCGCAAGTCATGAAAGGATACTGGAAGAGAGAAAAGGCATCAGCAAAAGTATTTCGAGAAATCGATGGTCGAAAATACTTCCTAACTGGAGACATTGGATTTCTTGACGAAGAGGGATTCACAGTCATAACAGATCGGAAGAAGGACATGATTATTGTTGGTGGACTGAAAGCTTACCCCAGAGAAATCGAAGACATCTTATATGAACACCCAAAAATCAAGCTTGCTGCAGTTATCGGATTACCAGATGAGGAGACCCCGAGTAATGAATATGTTGCTGCTTATCTTGTATTGAAAGAAGGGGAAACTGCAACGGAAGAAGAAATCATAGAATGGTGTCGAGATCGGATGGCGGGGTATAAACGTCCTAGAAAAGTTGAGTTCCGTGATGATTTACCTTTAAGTACTGTTGGGAAAGTCTTACGTCGAGTGATCAAAGAAGAGGAACTGAAAGGCTAAGAATAGTTCCTCTTAAACCCCCCTTTTTTCTGATATAATTTATGGGGAATTGTGATCTGTAAAAGCTTTTGACGTAAGTCTATATAATTTTATACTCAAGGGATCCTTCTCAATACAATTTTCCTTTTGAGGACAACTACGACAGATGACTGGATTGAGTTCATCTTCCCCTTTATAATGCTTAATCTCCTCTATGAATCCTAACTGAAGTAACTGTAATTTAATAATATCTAGTTGCCCTTCTGATAAATCCAGATCCTTTTTTATTTGATAAAAAGAGAAATTACTCCCTTTTTTTTTAATATATGATAATACTTCCTCTATCAATCTAGATTCCCACCAAATTTTGCTCAATAGACTGAATGAATTTAAATGGAATTAGGCTTAAAATTCCAACAACTATCATTAGGGAGAAATTTTCAGTAATTCGATTGTAAGCAACAAGAAACGAAAATTCCTCCAAAAAAGCTCCCAGACCACTATTAATAATTAAATTTAAGAAAGCCAATCCGCCTAATATTACTCCCATAATGGCTGCAACAAAAATAAACGCCGTACCAGTTCTATCTTTGTTTTTCAGCTTTAAAAAACCCCGAAAATAGACTATAGCGGCGAGTATCAGTAATAATGATTCAATTGGATCCTTAACGATTATAATAAACAAGAATGAATCAAAAAACAGAGAGAATAGTCCAATTATGCCAATAGCAAAAAATAGGGTAGCATAAATCCCTCCAAGATACGCTAATCCCTTGATGTTATCATCTATCATTTCATTATATCCTATTTTACTTAAAGTTTAAAGCTAATAATAAGAATCTGAAAAACAATGCTACAGTATAAGCAATTATGATATAGCCAATTGTTAAGGCAACTGTAATTTTCCAAGATCCTGTCTCAGCTTTAATCACTGATATTGTTGCAGCACAAGGCACATAGAGTAATATAAAAACCATAAACGGAAAAGCCTGACTCAAAGAAAGAGAGCTGGCTAAAAATGTTTCAAGAGATACACCCCCCAGGATCCCTAAAGTTGCTACGATAACTTCTTTTGCTATTAAACCAAGTATTAAGGCAGCGATGAATTCCCAATTCCAGCCAAATGGTATAAATAAGGGCTGCAAAACTTTTCCTATCATTGCTAGGAGTGTATCCTCAATAGGTGCACCAAAAGGTATATTACTGAGAAACCAAACTAGTAATGCTGCTGCCAAAATAATAGTTCCAGCTTTTTTGATAAATAATGACCCTCGATTCCACATTTCCCTTGTTGCCACGGTTAATTTAGGTCTTTGAAATTCAGGCAATTCCATAATGAATACTTTGTCTTCATGAGTAAAATAAAACTTATTTAACACAACAGCACTCAAAATAGCTATTATAATACCAAGAATATACATTGTAAGAATTGCAAGCCCAGGATAATCAGGAAAGAACACACCAGCAAATAAAACGTATACTGGTAACCGTGCTGAACAGGACATAAAAGGGGTAATTGAAATTGTTATTAAACGATCTTCTTTTTCTCTTATTGATCGTGTAGCCATTATGGCTGGTACAGTACAACCAAATCCAAGCATTAAAGGAATGAAGGATTTTCCATGTAAACCAACTTTCTCCATCCATTTATCTACAACAAATGCTGCTCGTGCTAAGTATCCAGAATCTTCAAGTACAGCCATAGCAAAGTATAATAAAAAGATTGTCGGAACAAAAACAAGAATAGCGCCTATTCCGTCTATAGCACCTGAAAATATTGATGCAACTAATGGATTAGGGATTAATGATGTTCCTTCTGTTGACAACCAAGTAAAGATGTTTTCTAGAACATAGACAAAAGGTTCTGATAAGGTGAAAGTGAACGTAAAAATGACCCATAAACTTGCTAAAAAGATAGGAATTCCGAGATACTTATCTGTTAAGACTTCATCTAACATAGCAGTAATATTTGTAGAAGCTGTTCCTCTTTTAATAATGATTTCATTTGTGAGATCTTCAATAAGATGATATCTCCTATTTGCTATATATATAGCTGTGTCTGAGGCTCCTACCTCGTTTTTAAAGTCGTTGATGACTGTTTCTATCAGTTCCCAATAAATTTCTTTTTTTTTGGGGTTTGCTTTAGCTATTGCATCATAGACTATCTCCATAATTACTGAATCTTGTTCTAGAAGTTTTAATCCAAGCCAATTATTATCATAATTATCTAAAGAATCAGTACCATCGTGTTTTCTAATAATCTCTGCTATTTTGTCTTCATAAGGCTTAATAGGGCCATCTACAAAGAATCTAGCATTTCTATCCTTTCCATTTTTTGAATATTCTAAAACCACATCAAGAAGCTCAACAACTCCCTCACTTTTTGTTGCGATCATAGGAATAATTGGAACATTTAATTTCTTTCTAAGGCTTTCCACATTAATTTCAAAACCTTTGGATTTAGCAATATCTAACATATTTAATGCAATGACAATAGGTAGCTTCAACTCTAATAATTGAATTGTTAAGAATAAATTACGTTCTAAATTCGACGCATCAATCACATTTATAATTAGATCGGGTTTATCATTAATTAAATATTCTCTAGATACGAGTTCATCTTCAGAGAAGCTACTAAGACTATAAGTACCTGGTAAATCAATAACCGTAATTAAGCTACCTGCAAAAGAACATTTTCCTTCCTTATGTTCAACCGTACATCCAGGAAAATTCGCAACATGTTGATGAGAACCAGTTAAAGCATTAAATATAACTGTCTTCCCCACATTAGGGTTTCCTGCTAATGCAATCTTCAATAATATAACGACCAATTCTTCTGTACCAGATTTTTTTTATCCAAGAATCCTATTACAAAAGATTTTCATCGCAATTCCCCGTCCTATTGCTATCCTACATCCCTTTAATTCTACTAT
>JAHQWW010000080.1 GCA_029856365.1 Candidatus Hodarchaeota archaeon | reverse complement strand
AAATATTATGAATCTTCAGTTATTATTTCCAATGCTCCTGTTGCGACTACTTATATGCATATGATCGAGGAAAAATACCGTAAGAAAAATGCCAATAAAAGATATTCAAAAGCAACTTATGGAATGAGCGTATTTATGATCTATTTTGGTACAGATTGTAAGTATCCAAATCTACATATTCATAATATTTTATTAGGCAGTCGTTATAAAGGTTTAATTTCTGATATCTTTAATAAAAAACGCTTAAGTGAGAAAGGAGACTTCTCTGCTTATCTATACATTCCTACAAGAATAGATCCATCCCTTGCCCCAAAAGAAGGTGAATCGTGTTATATCTTAGTACCAGTACCCAATCAAGATTCTAAAATAGATTGGCAACAGAGAAAAAAACAGTTTCGTGACCATATCATTAGTTCAATCGAAAGGAAATTTATGCCAGATTTACAACAGCACATAAAAGCTGAAAAGATAATGACTCCTGCAGATTTTGAAGAGTTGCATTCTGATTATAAAGGAGCAGTGTTTTCATTAGCGCCAACTTTCACTCAATCTGCTTGGTTTAGACCTCATAACGAGTCTGAGGATATAGAAGGTTTATATCTAGTTGGAGCTGGAACTCATCCTGGTGGGGGTATTCCAGGTGTACTTACAAGCGCAAAATTAACTTCTAATCAAATACTTCAAACTTCAAAGTTTAATTAAATAAAATTCATTATAAAATAAGGAAGTCACAGGCAAAGATATTCAAGAAAATACGAATATCATGAAAATGCAGGCTTGATTCTTAGATCAAAAAGACCTTAATTATACATTAAGGAGAATCTGAATTGGATATAGGAAAAGCTTTAGTATTACTTGGTATTGGAAATGATATCAGGATGGACGATGGCGCTGGTATCAGGGTTGTTAAGTGTTTAGAACAAGACCCAAGCTTAGAACACTTGAATATTTCATTTAAATATTTAAATACGGGGGGATTCGACATCTTGGATGAAATTGATGGCTACAAGAGAGCAATAATTGTTGATGCTGCCTCTATGACTGATCAGGGGTTAAAACCAGGAGAATTCTTCCATATAAGTGACTTAAATGAATATAAAAAAGGACAACCAATGAGTATATCTTCCCATGGTGTTGGTGTCCTTCAAATTTTAGGATATGCTGAAGTAGGTGGATATCAAGTTCCGCAGCAGATTGAGGTTTATGGAATACAAGTTAAGGAAACTGGGTATTTCAGCGAAGAGTTAACGCCTGAAGTTGCGAAAGGAGTGGAAGGGCTTGTTAACATCCTGAAAAAAAGAATAATCACCCTTTTTTCTAAATGATATTAAAAAGTCGATTTTTGTGTCAGATTTTTCCCTCAATTTTTCCCAAAAAGTTAAAAAACTATAATTCAGCGATCTAGAATAATGAGTGAAATTGATTATCAAATCTTGGATATATATGAAAGCAATAACCTCCAGAATGGAGTTTTAAAGAATATATACGCCTTTTTAATGGTTTCAATTGAAAAAAAGCCAAATATATATTCATTGCTAAGTCTCCCAATGGAGACATTGCAGGTAATATAACAGGAGTAGCTCAACCAGGTTTTAACCATCATTGACGTATTCCAATTCTTGAACAATCTGGTGAGTGGAAAATCGAAATCAACCTACTTTTTGAGGAATCAGGTGAGAGGATTAAAGAGTTAATCTCAATTTACATTCCATCTTTTTCAGAGAAACCTTTGTTTGTAAAAAATTCAATTCTCTCTTCAACACCTTATAGATCAAGCACTAGAGGAGTAGTGATTTCTAAGGTTTGTTTCCGCTGTAGTAGATATGCTAGGACTTCATCAAATATTTTCTCTTGTACTTCGACTGGACATGCTGCTAGAGCCCAAGGATAGCTTATATGCGTTCGTCCTATATGTGAAGTTGAGTCTGTCGCTTGTACATATGCTAATGGGATTATCTTCTGTTAGTGCATATAGGGTTGTTTTTGGATCTTTTTTCTGATCTCTATACCTTGCTTTGATATCTTTACCTGATACCGGCCGACCAGTTGCTTCTGAATATATTGTTGCTTTAAGGTCTTCTAATCCTTGATCTGGTTTATAATATTGATAAATGACTTTCACACTCATCTTTCATCCTTGATTTATAGTTATTTTGATTGATATTCAATTCTATTTAAAATAAATGAATCTATTTTCAAAATCGTTAGCATTTTAAGGTTACAAACATTTTAATTGTTCTTTCTTTGGCTCTTCACTTATTTTGAGATAACTAATACAATTATTCCTGAAGAAATCGTTGTATGTATAAATTGGGAAGTATAAATGATGATTCATTATTTCAGTCAGCAATTCAATCGCTTGTTTGTAAGCTTGCTGAATAATTTCTTTCAATGTGGGGGAGGAGATGAGAGACTCAAGTATTTTAAAATATTCTTTTAAGCGATAAATCCATTCACCCCGATTTCTCCGATCCAACCTATAAATTATTGGTGTTTCTATTTCCTTAAATTTGAGACCTGTTTGGGAGATAAATTGCCAATAAACTAAAGGAAACGCATATCCTGCATGATTAAGAGTAATAGGAAGGGATTTTACTCTATAACCTTTTAAACCACAAAAAGCATCGGTTATTTGCAGATTAAAGCAATGATTAATTGTTCTTGTCATTAACATGTTTATGACGTAACGATCCACTGGAACTTGAGTATTTTGGTGCCAAAAGCGATAGGAGAGGTAGCGACTTGTAGAAACTAAATCAATTTCAGAATTATAATAAAGAAGATCTAAGATCTCTTTAATACTAAAAGGTGCATGTTGTAGATCAGCATCAAACGAAATCAAAACATCATAGTTCAATTTTGACTGCTGAAATAGTGTCAATATTGTATTTCCATATCCACGAGGCCCATCTTCATGCCTGAGATATTGAAATGGATATTGTTTTGATAACTTTTGATAGATATTTCGAGATTTATCTGTACTTCCATCGTCTACTAATAATATTCTTATCTCATATTCTGAACATTTTACGGTTAAAAATTCATAAAGGGAATGAATGCACTCGGAAATGTATGCTTGTTCATTATAGAGAGGGATTCCTATTAGTGCTTTCATTTCCATTTATTCTCCATCTCAGCTCATTATCCTAATAAGGAAGAGCATAAAGAACAGCTATATCTTCGAGTGTGTTTTGTAATTGTGCCATATGGATTGCATTCATTGAATATCCAAAAAATAATGTACTAATTCTTAAGGGAAGATTCTGCCAACCATTTTTGAGGCAATCTCTAGCAACTTCAATAAGCAACCGTTTCCAAGCATGAGGATGGTTTAGTCGTGTTGCTGATGTTAAACCGATTATTTCAAGTCCTTTGTCTTTTCCCCGTAGTAATTTTCTACGATATGGAAGACCTACAGAGACTATCTGATTGTCTTTAAGGATTAATTTGTTGTGATCATCCTTTAGAAAAGTTTTCTCAATATAGTATTTAGCCTCCTCAACACTAGGGAAGACATCACGCATATAATTATCCTCGTGACATACTTCCATTATTTGGTCAAGATCTTCAGTTGTACCTAATCTACAAGTATAAGAGGCAATTTCATCAGCCATCTCCCAATTACTAATTTCAGTAAGATCTAAATCAACACTATTAACATAAAGATGTTCTTTTTCAATGAATCCTTTTCTCTGAAAAAAAGCAATACGTTCATCGGTCGTAGGCGTATCAAATACGACTTCACCTGCAAGTACTTGGGGATGAATAGTGTCCTTTAACCACGTTACTAGTTCATCAAAGATTTTTTCCTTTGCTTCGGTAGGACAATCGGGTAAAGCCCAGGGATAGCTAATAATACATGTTCCTGGTCTTGCAGCCCATTTACTAGTCTGAACATATGCTAAAAGCTCATTATCTTCCGTTAAAACATAACGAGCACTTAATGGATCTCTCTTCTCACCTTTAAAGCGCCTTTTAATTTCCTCTGCATCTGCAGGAAGTCCTGATACTTCCGTATAGACTTTTGCTTGTTGTTCTTCTAATCCTTGATTGGGTTCATAATGTCGATAAATTAATTTCATTACTATTTATTCTCCTTCAGTTGTTTGAATGATTTCGCGGTTAGTGACATTTATTAACAGGTCCTGTCAATGATTGTAATCATACTTATTTACTTTACCATTGTGGCGAACCTTTATCTAATATCTTAGTAGCCATTGAATTAAGGAGTATTCATCAAATTCTTAATCAAAATTGCTATATTTTTCCATGAGGGCCTTGTGATGAGAAACAGTAATGAATTAAACCAAGGATCATCAGATTATTGTTTTTACATTACATATAAACCCCAAAATGTAAAATTTGTGTCAAAAGAGGAATTAGATTTAATCAAAGAGCATTATCTAATTATTTCCGCTTTACGAAATACTCTTATGAGTGTAAAAGACATTCATAATCTCTTTCAAGATCAAAAAACTGGAAATTATACCTATACATTGAAAACTATTTATCGGCATTTGGAGAAATTAGATGATGCAGGGATAGTAACAGCAGCAGGCTATCGGGAAAAAAAAGGGACTCGATCATGTGAAAAAGTATATTGTAGAACAGCGAAAATTTATTACCCCGAATTCGAGGAAAAAGACCTTGAATGCTGGGAATTAGAAAACGGTGAGAAATATGCACAGATATTTAGAATTACATTAGCTGAGCTGTTACAAACATCAGAACCAGACAAGACACCGTTTAATAAATTGTTTAAAAAATTAAACGTACTACAAACCAAAACGAAAAAAGATTTATTTGAAAAAGCAGGAAAAAATGCAGAATTAGCGGACTCTTTAAGTCAAATTGACATTAATAAATTAAATTCCATAACCGATTTAGCAAGTATCCTTAAAGTTCTTTTACAAGAACCAGATTTACTTAATCAGATGCAAAGTCTCTTGAACATGAAAAAATCGAAATAATCCGAGGGACTTATTCATATACTAGAATTATTTCATCGATAACATTATCTATCCTAATGGAGGAAAAATTAGAACGTTTGATGCTTGATTGCATAAAGAGAGAGTGATTCTTTGAGCATCGTTTTCAATTTTTTTCAATGCTTGAAACACAACTAGAGCATCAGCTTCCTTCGACATTAGATTACAGAATTCTACTAAAGCAAACTGACCATCCATAAATTCAATTCTGAAATCTTGAGTGAATTTCTTTAATTTTTCTTCTATAATTTCCATATACATTTTAACTCTCTCTATTTCATTTTCTGATAATTCTGAAATGTATAAAGTGACTTTTGCATCCTCTGATATAAGGGCAAATAACCATCCAAGAAAATCTCTCCTAAACATAGATTCTCTCACAAGCACCTTAATGTTATCAAAGGGTACTTTTTGAGTATGACGAACAAGAAAAATTGGGATAAAATTCTCCATCAAACATATATTTATCACACTATCGATTGTTGTGCCTAAACTTGTATTTAATTGTTTTTCTTCAAAAGCAAATAAAGTAAAAGGAACTGGAATAATAATAAAATCAATTTTACGTTGTTTTAATATCTCTTCAATGCGATAGAACGGAGATTTTTCTTCATCAGTAAAAAATGCAACGTTAAAAAGTTCATCTTCACCATAAAATTCCTGATTCACTTTTTCGATTAATATAGGAAGGGTTTCAAGTTTAATTCTCGCCTTTTTTGCTTGCTCAAGATAACCTCTAACAGCCAATAGAAAAGTAAAGGTTGCTTTACTTCCCCACCTTTCATGAAACTGTTTTATCAAGTGAAAAATGAATTCTTCACGGCTTTTTGTTTCGTCAAGAACAATTAATATATTTTTCAAGTCAGGACTATCAAGTATTTTTGATTGATCGAATATTTGACGAAATCTACTCAAAGCATCATCAAAATCTACCATCTACTCTCACTGGTCCATAAATTTAAATTCTAAAAATCCATAGAAAAGAAAGATAAAATGTACCAATTATTAAATGTATTAATGTCACTAATATTCCGAATTTTACAAATTCTATAAATGTAGTTCTTGCCTCTAAATTATCAGATCTTTTTAAAATTGTAAGTGCCTGAACAGAAGAAGCAGAACCAATTGGGGTGATGTTACCTCCAAGATTTGTACCTATGACCACCGCTACTAAAAGACTATTGAAGCTGAGTGTTGGATAATGTTCTAATAGTGAGTCCATAATTACAGTCATTACAGATGCGACTGGAACATTATCTAAGGCTGAAGAGGCAAATGCGTTTATCCATTGAAGAGATAAAACTCCAAATAAAAGATCTATCTTAAATAAAGCTTCAACAGGAAAAATCAATAAATCTAATAAATTAGCTCTTTCTGCAATACCAACGATTATTAGAAGACCAATTAAGAAGAAAACAACTGACCATTCAACTTTTTCGAGTGACTTTTCAACATCAGAACCTACTAAACCAACCATAAGAAAGCCACCAGCCATAGCAACGTACCCTAATTCAAGTTTAAAAGGCAAAAATGAAGTGATCGCGAAACCAATAATTGTGAATGTCATAACAAGAGCTGCAATTTTGAATCCATTTTGATCTTGGATTACAGTTCTTTCGTCAATTAATAAAACTTCATTATAACTTAGGCTAGATATCCCTTGAGACAAATCCTTTCGGAAAAGAAAACCCCAGATGAAGATGGTAAAAACAGCTGAAATAAGCACAAATGGGGCGGTTAATAATAGAAAGGTTATAAAATCAATATCAAAATGCCCTCCAATTATTAAATTTGGAGGGGAGGCAATACGGGTCATTGTACCTCCTAGATTACTGAAGATTGCCTCTGCAAGGATGAATGGTTTTGGATTAATATCTAATGCATCACAACCAACAATTGTTATTGAACCCATGAGTAAAATTGCCATATAAGCGTCGAGAAATGCTGAAAATAACATTGTCAGAAGTGAAAAAGCAATTAATAGTTTGTATTGGTTGTCACCACTTTTTTTTAACAAAAAAATTGTAATATAATCAAAAATCCCTGTTGTACGTGCCACTCCAACCATTAACGTAATACCTATAATGACAAGAATAAGATCTATCTCTATGAGTTCTAGTAAATGCTCAATATCAGGAATTAAAGCTTCACCGTTGGAAACACTTCCAGGAGTTATTGCTACAAGAAGAGAAAGCCCTGCTCCAAGCATTGCAGCTAATGTTTTATGAGTTCTTTCAAAAATAATTAACAAAAGAGTTAGAATAAAGAAAGAAGCAATCAACAGTTCTAAAATTGCAGTCATATTTTGACCAACCAATATTAGAGACACATACTTGAATTATAAGCGAATCTTGAAGAGAATTACACTTTAGAGAATTAAGATAAAAAGCTTTAGAAGAATAATATTTATCCTTGAACTACACATATCTGAATATTTTTTAGATAATTTCATGATTCCTAGACATTTTTGGGACAATCACAAGTAATTAAGAAAAAAGGAAAATTTTAAACGATTGGTTCCAATATTCAAGAAAAAAAATTTGTTAAGGTTCCTTTTTAGCAACTTCCCGCCTCTTCTTGGCCTCCTCAATACTTCTTTTCTCTTCAGCTTTGAGATTCCTTTCAGCAGCTTCCCGTTTTTTCTTAGTCTCTTCAATGCTTCTTTTCTCTTCACCCTTGAGAACTTCACTTTTTTTCCTTTTTTCTTCTTCTAATCGGGTTTTCTCAGCCTTTCGCTGGGATTTCAATTCTTCTTCTATTCGCTTTTTTTCAGATTCTTCTCTCTTCTTTGCAGCTTCCTTTTCGAGGCTTTCCGCTTCTTTTCGTTTTTCAGCTGCTTTCTTTTCAAGTTTTACAGCTTCTTTCCTTTTTTTTCCAACTTCTTTTTGGATTTTTTCTGCTTCTTTTCTTTTTTTCTCGCTCATGAATATATACACCATTTGTTACTCAATAGATATCTTTTTCTCTTCCGTTTTTATGGGAATTTTAGGATTTACCGAAATCTGTAATATACCATTGTTAAATTTGGCCTTCACAGACTCAGGATCAATTTCCTGATCAAAGTCCACTTTGTGTTTGTATTTTCGTTTTTTGGATGTTGCTTCGATATTAATATAGGTAGTCGTTGCTGATAAGCTGATGTTTTCCTTCTTGATTCCAGGAAGATCAACCACAACATTCCAAATGTTGTTGTTGTCGTCATAATTCTTTTCTATTGGAGGAATACGCCATCCTTCTTCAAGTAATTTCCCTGTTGTTGGATCAAAATTACCGAAATATTTAATAACAGGTTTATTCATCGAATTATCCCAGTACATCCGATATCCCCATGTGAGTGAGTTTTCAGAATCTTTAGATAGCCCCTTGAACGATTTTTTAAATGCTTGTTCAAAATCTTGGCCAAACTCTTCAAAATATTTATCTATATCCTTCCAAAATCTATCAAACATTATTTTATCCTTCTAAATCTCATGTTGCCTTTCTCAAGTTAAAGAAAGACTGTACACATTCAATATTTTCATGTATATAAACTTTATCAGAATGTAAAGGATTAAAGAAAATTACTCCATAAGTAAAAGAAAGGCTAAATAAATTTCCGATTAATATAATCTACCCTGACGAGTCTAAATAGTATATCAAACTTTTAAGGCCTATTTGACCAACCAGCTATCTTTAAGATTTTAATTTGGATATTAAGGTCTATTTGAGCCGATTACCAAGCTTTTTTATCGATTTATTAGATTAAAACAAAAGCTCACAACCTAGATTTATTCATGCATCCTCTTATTCTAGTGGACTCAAATGAGTGAGAATTATCCCTTCTATTGAATTTTCTTTGTATTTAATTTTAAGCATTATAATTCACTTTATAATTTGATTTACAGAATGAAAATCCCTTATGATATAACAATTCTGATTTTTCACAAATTTCAATAGTGGAAATGTTTTTATATATTGATTAATAGTGATTGTAATGTAGAAATTCTTCTCCAGAAGATGAGATCAAAGAATGGCCGAACAATATCATTGTAAAATGTGTGGAAGAGATATAAATGCCCCTTCAACGGCCGAAGCACTTAAAAAAGTTCAAGCTCACGGTAAACAAAATCATAACATTGACCAATACACCCCAGAACAATTACGAGCAGCTAGACGAAATATAGAAAGTTTCATGTAGTTTAGATTGGATTTAAAATAAGTTAAGAATCCCTCTTTTTTTTATTTTTAGTTTACAAATATTAAAAAATAGATGTTTAGGTTATGGACACAGTTTTTCGCGTTGATTTCATCTAGCTATGAAAAAACTCTTTCACAAGGGATATAAATTCTTCACGCTTGTTGAATAAAGATAAATGACTAGTTCCTTCTCCTTTAAACGTATGCACTTTTACATTCTTAAATAGCGATTTTAAAGGTTGCTTTTCTTCCGTTTTGATTGCTTGATCACTTTCTGATTCAAGAATAAAGACTTTTCCAGTCCAATTGTCAAAATCTTCTGCTGATAGTATGTAGTTCCTCATATAATCAATCATAATCAAAGACGTGGCGATTACCTGCTTTTTCGTGGTTCTATATTTTATTGTCTCAGTAAAAAAAGCCTTCAAGAACTCGGAGTTCTTATTATCTAAGTTCATAAAATGTTTGTTCATCCTTCTCAGTGCAACTCGGTAGAAAATCCATTTTGGAATTAATCTTATAATCTTGGTATTCCTTTCCGTCTTTTTAATATTTCTTTCTCTCTCTATTTGATCAGAACTCTCCAGATTGGCAATTGTGTGTGACAAAACCATTTTATCAACTTTTTCTGGATAATGATAAGCAAAACAAGGCCCTATTATTCCTCCAAAGGATTGACCAATGATATGTACTTTATCAATTCCTTCAGCGTTGAGGATATCGACTATTCCCTTTATCAAGCTTCTTATATCTGAAACAGCTGGATAATCAACAGAGATGCATCTGTAATCGTTTTCAAACGCTATAATGTGAAAAGCCCAACCATCACCAACACTAGATCCCCCTGTCAGGAATAAAATTGATTTTTTCCCTTTACCACAGGAAATATAACTCCAAATCACATCATCTATTTCAATTTTTTTGTAAGGATTTTTAACCCGGAATTCTTTAAACTTAATTCTCAGATCAGGTGAAACATTAGAATAAAGCTTATCAAAATAGGAAAGATTTTCACGTGTCAAGGTTTTTCCCTACTATAACTTTGATAGTTCAAGTAATTGTGTCCAGATTATTTAATTTTAGTTTATGGGATAAATCATTGGTTTAGATGGATCTGTCTTAGGCTTTGAATAATATTAACTTTGCATAATAAGAGCTTTTTGGCCAATCTACAATTCTGAATGCCTAGTTACAATTTTTAGACAAAATATTCTTGATTTTTTCAGTTACATGTCATATTAAGGCGTAGACATCTACCTAATTTAGTCTATTAAATCTATGAGCAATCTCTTTTAAAAGATTTCGAACGTGAACTTTCTTTTTAATTCCAATTTATTTTGGTTAATCAATATATTTTATTTGATAATTCATTTTAATTCTTGTACAAGAAATAAAAGTTGATATATAACTCATTCTAGTTTAGAAAGTTATAAAGAATGGAACTAGTCGAATTATTAAACATATGCGCAGCAGAAATCACCCAGAGATTACGAGTGGATAACAACCATAACCATACATCAATGCACCATAAAAAGCATACATAATGCGAAACGAACCAAGAAATAATCCAATACTTAAGATGTGTGAGGGAAGGTGGCTAATTGAGAAAAGGAATGCTATGAGAACAATCTCCTGTTGATTCCCCAAACATCGTTCCATAAATGTTTGAAAAATGACCCGAAAAGAAATTTCTTCGGTAACAACCATCTTTTCTTTAATCCGAGAGAAAAAACAAAGAAAACAACTGGAATCATTGAAAGTATATTGAAAAAAACATAGAGTAAGCTAAGTGACTCATTCTTAATCTGAGATGAATTTTCATTTACATTATGGTGGGAGAATAATGACTATGTAATTTATTATTGACCATATGAGCAATCTCAAGCATTTAAATTGTCTATTTAGGCAAAATTTATAAATTAAATTGATCATTTGGTCATTGAACAGCTTAGTCCTTAATTACGTCACCGCTTCCCTTTATGGGTGAGAAACAGCAGTTATGTTGATTCTTTTGCGTCTCGGACAATCTTTCACTCAGGGGATTAAGCTGTTCATTCGTGGTCTTTCATATTTTGATAATGGAAGGCGATAATTTCGATTCGAATTATAGAGGAAGAATAGAAAAATGACTGAAGTACATCAAACATTAGATGCACGGAATTTGTCTTGTCCTATGCCTGTTTTAAAATCAAAAAAGGCATTGAAAGCCTTGGAAATTAACCAAGTATTAGAGATTTTGACTACTGATCCTGGGAGTATGGCGGACATTCCAGCTTGGACTCGTACCACAGGCCAGGAACTCATATCCGCGGAAGAGCTCGGACCTAAAGATTATCGTTTTCTGGTTAGAAGAAGAAACTAAAAGCCGAATGGTGATATTATGACTGAATCTATTTCTCAAAGTATAACTCTTCCCAGTGAAGAGAAACCCAAACGAATGGCAATTATTGCTTCAGCTGGTACGTTGGATGCTGCTTACACTCCAGTAATTCTCGCTTCTACAGCAGCAGCAATGGACATGGAAGTTGCAATTTTCTTTACTTTTTATGGATTGAATTTAATCCACAAGAAGAAAAGTAAGAAACTTAAGGTGAGCCCTATTGCTAATCCAGCTGCACCGATGCCAGTTCCCAATATTATCGGGATGATCCCAGGTATGACTGGGATGGCAACCTGGATGATGAATCGCTGGATGAAAAAAGCTAATGTAATCAAATTTTTGGAGTTACGCGACGTGTGCCTGGAGTCTGGCGTTCGTATGATTGGTTGTCAGATGACAATGGACGTAATGGGGATTAAAGAAGAGGAACTTATCGATGGCTGCGAACTTGGTGGCGCTGCTTCGTTCTTAGAGTTTGCCAAAGACGCTGACATTACTTTATTCATGTAAATCTCTCCTTTTTCTTTATTCGTGGAGGAACTGATATGTCCAAACTGGTTTTAGTATGTGATTCTGGATCAACAGAGAAACTTCAGACTGTTGCGTTGGTTGCCTCTGGTGCGATCACAAGTGATTACGAAGTGTTCATCTTCTTCATGCATGATGCAGTTTATGCCTTGAAAAAAGATGCTCCCCCTGAACCTGAGATTACTAGTGTGTTTCCAGAAGTATCGAATAAGATTAATCAGGCACGAAAAGAGGGCAAGCTCGTTCATTGGAAGGAGCTGCTGGAGGATCTCAAGGATCTTGGTGGTCTTCGAATTGCTGCTTGTGTACAAATCACTGAAATTTTGGGGTTGGAGAAAGATGACCTTTTACCTTTCGTGGATGATGTTGCTGGTGTAAATACCTTAGCAGAAGAAGCCATGAAAGCTGATCAAGTTATTTCTATTTAGAGGTGAAAAAGAATATGAGTCAAGAAATTATTGCTGATCAAGTTATTGATGCTCGTGGAAGTTATTGTCCTGGCCCCTTGATGGAATTAATAAAGACTATCAGGAAGGGTGAAGTCGGTAAAATCTACGAGGTTTGGAGTAAAGATGCTGGATCCATTCGGGATATTCCTAAATGGGTGACTAAAGCAAACCACGAGATGGTTGGTGTTTTCGAAGAAAACGGCCATACTCGATTTGTTGTCAAAAAAGTAAGATAGCATGTCCTTAATGCGTTACAGGAGATTTTTTTATGAATTCTAATCAAAAGAAGCCCCATATTGTCATTCTCGGAGGTGGTACTGGTGGTGTCGTTGTTGCCAATCTTTTGGGACGAAAGGCCAAAAAACTGGTTGATATCACGCTTGTATCAAAGAATGAGAATGTTTTTTATGAACCAGACTTAATCTATCGGTTATTTGATAAAAAAGACCTTAAAAAACAATATAGACCTCTCCGTAAAGTGGTAAACAAAAATGTTTCAATTCTTATGGAGGAAGTTGTGCATTTAGATCCACAGAACCATGTAGTCCAATTCAAAAGTGGCAATGAGATTTGCTATGATTGGTTAGTTATTGCTACGGGTGCCCGTTATGATTATGAGAGTGTTACTGGTTATGCTGGTGAAGCACATCACTTCTATAATGAAGAAGCCACCCTTAAGTTGCGTGATGCCTTAGAAAGTTTTGAAGGTGGAAACATAGTCACTGGTGTAGCTGATTTACCTTACAAATGTCCTATTGCACCTATTGAAGTCACATTCATGCTTTATCACTATTTTAAGCGTCGAAAAATGCTTGAACAAGTCAATATCCATTATCTAAGTCCTCTTGGAGGAGCTTTTTCAATTGATCAAGCTTCCGAAAAATTCGAGAAGCAATTTGAGAAGAAGGGGATTGAACTTCATGAATTCTTCAACACCGAGGAGATAATTCCCGAGAAAAAGGCAGTTACTTCTCTAGAAGGCGAAGAAGTTAATTACGATTTGTTAATTCTTGTTCCTCCACACCTGGGGGCAACCTATATTGATGATCGTAAATTAGCAAATGAGCAAGGTTGGGTCATTGTCGATAAAGAACGGTTACAGTCTATTGCTTATCCAAATATTTTTGCTGTGGGTGACACTACTGAGTTACCAATATCTAAGGCTGGTTCCACTGCCCATTATCAAGCGAAAGTTGCCTCCAAGAATATCCTAAGGTTAATTAAAGAGGGTAGACTTAACGCAAAATATAACGGCCACGCTCAATGCTTTGTGATGATGGGATTAACCTCAGCTATGGTGTTAGATTTTACGTACACACGCCCTCCTCTCCGCTTAGGATATATTCCAAACAGATTATTTTATTATATCAAAAAATATTTCAGTCGGTTCTATTTCCGTGGAATTCTCAGTGGTAGAGTTTAAATAATTATGCTGTGTTTAATGACGAGGTTAGATTCTTAATGTTGGATGAAAAAGATAAGGCAATTATTGAATATTTTCGGCAAAATCCACGAAATTCTTTTACTAAAGCGTCTGAAGCTCTTGGTATGGCTAAAGGGACAGTTAAGAGACGATATGATAAATTAGTTAAAAAGAACCTGATCTCTGAAGGTATTGGATTAAATCTCTCTCAACTGAAATTCAGCCATGCTTTATCTTTTATCGAAATAACCAATCCACAGACTGAGAAAGCAATCTTGGATTATTTTTATGATTGTCCCCTCGTCACAGCCATTTTTTCTCTCTCTGGTTTTGAGTACAATCTTGTAATCTGTCTTGTTGCTGACACCAGAGAAAAAATTACTACTTTTATTGACACATTCCCCCTCAGTCATCTTCCGGGAGTTAAACGGAGGAATAGTTTTTTTGTTAAGGAATCAGAAGGTTTTTCAGATAAACCTTTCTGGCTTTTCATTCCTAATGGTTCTGGTAAGAAAATATTCAAACAACACGATTGTCAAGATAAATGTGGTGCTTGTAGGGTTATTGAGCGGATTTCTGAAGAAGTAGGGGAATAATTTCTTCTAGTTATTGATTTCCTTGCTTCCAAGTATGTATGGGACATTTTTTTCTATTTGTTGGCTGACATTCAGCATCTGCTGAAATGCAGAGGGCATAGGATATGTAGTGACAAAATAACCATAATTCAGATAAAACCCAACTATTTTAACAATAGTTACAAGCAAACTTTTTTAAAATTGCCCTAAGTTAAACTCCTTACTCAGACAGTCTATTAACTCTTTTTGAATTTGAATATCTGTTCTACCATGAAAGTTAAATGATTATAGACGTAAAGAGGAATGTATAAAATGAGTGGCAAAGCAAGAATTGCTACTGAATGGCTCATGGTCTGTTCCGGATGCCATATTTCGTTGTTAGACATTCATGAAGCAATCATTGATGTTCTAGCTAAAGCAGAAATTGTTAGATCCCCTGTTCTTGCTGATGTTAAGGAATTTGTTCCAGCAGATGTGGGGATTATAACAGGGGGCATTAGGAATGAGCATAACATACATGTAGCGAAAGAAATGCGGAAGAATTGTAAAATTATTGTTTCTCTAGGAAGTTGTGCCTGTTTCGGTGGCACTCCCAGTCTTGCAAATATGTACACAAATGAAGAACTCTTTGATAAAGTCTACAAGAACACAATGGGAGTAGATAATCCTTTGGGTCGAGAGCCTCAGGACGATGTACCACCATTGACAGAGAAAGTGGCACCACTCTCCTCTGTTATCGATGTAGATGTAATGATTCCTGGTTGTCCTCCTGTCCCTGAACTGATTGCACAAGCTGTAATGAGCCTTTTGGATGGAAAACCTCTGGAATTACCAAATCAATCGGTTTGTGAACCCTGCCCACGAGTGAAAAAACATACAAAAATCACAGAATTAAAACGGTGGTATAAATCCGCTGGAGAAGAACTTGATCCTGACCGCTGTTTTTTGGAACAGGGATATATTTGTTTAGGACCAGTCACATGGGGATTATGCGATGCACGGTGTCCAAAAGTAGGAGTACCATGTCGAGGGTGTCATGGGCCATTGAACCCTGATCGGGATCCTGGTGTTGATGCTGCCTCATTTTTAGGAACATTGTCTTCTGATATTCCTATGGAGCAAGTCATGGAAGCTATGGGCAATGATCCTATACCCATATTGTATCAGCATCAGTTTGGTTTTACAAAATTCAACAATTTTAAGGATGCAAAAAAATGAAAGCAACAAAAATTATCAAAGTAGATCCAGTAACCCGAATCGAAGGTCATGCCGAAATCAAACTCTTCCTTGACGAGAATAACAAACTTGTGGATTCACAGGTCAAGGTTGTTGAACTTAGAGGATTTGAAAAATTCCTAGTGGGACGACCAGTTGAGGAGATGCCATTAATAACTCCCCGTATGTGTGGTATATGTCATGCTCCCCATCATATGTGTTCAGGAAAAGCAGTTGACAATGCTTTCGGTCTTGAACCTGAAAATATTCCTCCTACTGCGTTTAAGTTAAGGAAGCTTATGCTTTATGGTTCTTATATCCATAGTCATGTATTACACTTCTTCTATTTGGCTGCACCTGACCTTGTCATGGGGCCAGACTCAGATCCTACAAAAAGAAATGTTTTTGGTGTTCTTGAGGCTAATCCTGAGCTAGTAAAGAAAGTTATAGCTGCTCGTAAAGTTGGCCAAGAGATTACTAAGATAATCGGTGGCAGAACAGTACATCCTGTGACATGTGTCCCCGGAGGTCAAGCTCATCCGCTTTCCAATGAAAATCGGGACAAAATTGAAAGGGAAGTAAAAGATTTAGCTAATGGATTTCTGATTGAAGCGAAAGATTTAGCATTATCACTCTTTGATAAGTATTCTGAGGCCATTGATACTCTTGGTGACTATCCAACAATGCATATGGGATTGGTTGGAAGTGATGGAGAACTAGATTTCTATAACGGAAAGGTTAGGTTGCTAGGGACTGATAATCAAGTTTTAGAGGAATTTCAAGGTGTCGAATATCGGGATGTAATTGCAGAACGAGTTAAAGATTATTCCTATTTAAAATTCCCCTATTATAAGAAAAGATCTTTTGAAGAGGGGTGTTACCGTGTTGGTCCATTAGCTCGAATCAATGCTGCTGATAAAATTAACACACCAATAGCGCAAGAACTTCTTACCGAATTTCGTAATAAATTTGGTAGACCAGCAAATAAATCACTCCTATATAATTATGCAAGAATTATCGAATT